>JACRII010000034.1 GCA_016235875.1 Planctomycetota bacterium | reverse complement strand
TTTATAATAAGGAAAATTTCTTCCAGGGCATTCTGTCTCCCTGAAATGTCTGTGCATAATTATATTTTCTGAAGGGATACGACACCGGTCCTGGAGATACCCTACTAATGCCGAAAGCGAAGCCATTTGAGCCGCTGTGGGGTAGCTTTCATTGAAGTTTCCCACAAGGCATATTCCAATGCCGTAATGATTGTATTCCTGCACACCGGCATGGGCGCCATCTATCTGATTTATCCATCTACTGCCTATCTCAATCTCTCCATCACCAGAACCATGACCATTCCCTATCACAAAATGATATCCCAGTCCATTCTCCCAGCCCCTTTTCTCCCGGTGATATTTATCAAATTCAGCAGCGCAGCCGGTTGGCGAGGCGCTGTGATGGATGACAACGTATTTCCAGTCCCGTACGAAATAACGATCGAGTTGACTGACAATGTAAGGTTCTACTTTTTTTGGAGGCTTCACGGTAGTGACCGGTTTGAATACCGGCGGGGCATAACAACCGCATAAATAAAAGATGGTAAGAAAAGATAAAAAAACATAACTTTTCCACCGAAAGTGCATGGGCAACCTCCTGAAATGATGTTCAATTCTTTCATGCAAACCTAATAAGTCCGATTTATTCTGGGGGGAAGTATACCATAAGCGTGGTTTTTGTCAAAAAAAATTTATTTTTATATAAAAGTACAGACATAGAAATCAATAGGTCATTATTGATACTTTTGTACATATTTGAACTACTTCCTCCTTTTAATAAAAAATCTGAAACTCATTTGTAAAAATTTGTAAATACAATTTTCTCCTGTTGACATACTATCAAACAAATATTAAGATTAAATCAAATTGACAAAAACCAATGTATGGCATATTTTTTGAATAATAAATTAGGAATCTTTAGTTACCATGAAAATAGAAACATGAAAATTTCAAATTCCACCTGAAATAACAAGGGTTACTGCTTCAGGTATTTTCAAAACAATAAGATAATAATTTAGATTCATCAAACTTATCTTCTAAGCATGATAGAAAAATACCTTCATAAACGTAATATGCAAATTTTCACCGCCTTGTGGTTTATCCTCGCCTTTCTTTCCCAAATCTCATTCCTTTCCCCTCAAACTTTTGCCAAAGAAAACACGGTCATCATTGTTCAAAGCCAGCAAATTGGAGCTTATAACGAAGCAATTAAGGGGTTTGAAGAAGGATGCAAGGGAAAAAACATCTCCATAAATGCAATCTATAACCTGAATGGAGATGCAGACGAAGGCAAAAGAATCATTCAAGATATCAAGGACAGCAAACACAAACCAGATCTTGTCCTGGCTGTGGGCATACTCGCTGCCACCCTCGTAAAAGAGCAATTCACCGATACCCCCATTATCTTCTGCATGGTAATCAATCACAAGCGATTTAACCTGGAGGGCACCAATATAACGGGTATTTCTTCGGAGGTGTCCGTGGAAAATCAATTTACCATTCTCAAAGAGCTTCTGGGCGCGCGTAAAAATGTAGGGGTCATTTATGATCCTGCAAAGACCGGGAATATCGTCTCGGAGGCTGACCGCGTGACAAAAAAACTTGAATTTAATTTCACTAAAAAAGAGGTCACGTCGGAAAGTGAAGTTGCGCCGGCGCTAAAAAATATGATCGATAAAATTGACGCCTTATGGATGATACCCGATAGCACGGTCATTACAAAGACCTCACTCAACGCTATCTCGAAAACACTTTTAGAACGTCACCTGCCAATATTCTGTACTTCGGATGCAATAGTGAAGGCAGGGGCACTCGTTTCGGTTTCACCAGATTATGTCTACACGGGTCGTCAGGCAGCCCGAATGGCACAAACGTTATTGAGCAATCCTACGACAACTTCGCTCGGCATTAAACAACCGGATAAATTGAAGTTGACCTTAAATACCCAAACTGCGGAAATAATCGGGATAAATCTGACATCCTTTCAAGCCCATCCGGATGTAGTTTTATATCCATAATATTTTGATTTTATAATCACATGTTTAGCCTTCGCACTAAACTTATCCTCTTTATGGGTATACTGATAATCATTATCGGAATACTCAGTTGTCTCTTCTTTTTAATCTATTCAAAAAGACAACAGGAAGAGGCGCTGAGAAAATTAGGCACGTCTCTTGTTATACTGCTCGCGCAGGACAATGAGGTCAAACATGCGATGAACTACACACAGTCGGCATTTCTGGACGCCCCTGTCAAAAAAGTCCAGGCGCTCGACAGGGAAGAGGAAATTGGTTACTGGCGTATATCAAATATTAAAACAATTCTGGTCGAAGAGAAGGCGTCGTGGCTAAAAGTCCAGATGAAAGAAATTCCCACCAGACATGACTACCAAAGTCCGGATGCACAGCTTACCCATCGCATGATCACCTCTTCCGGCGAGACTTTTTATGATTTTTCGATTCCCGTTGTTGAGAAGCAGACCTTTTCTGAAGAAGCATTTGCAGCGCAACTTTTGGGCGAAGTTCCTGCAAAAGCAGAACAAAAGATTTTAGGTTTCGTGCAAATCGGTTTATCCCCGTATAAATTGAATGAAAGAATTCACAGGATTATTCTGCGAAGCATTATTCCTATGGGAGTGTGTATCGTTTTGGGAGGAATATGCATTACGTTCTTTCTTACCAAATACTTTGTTTCTCCCATACGGCACATGGCGAGCATTACCCTTGATATTGCCAAGGGGAACCTCACACGCGCAGTAAATATCCGCTCCAGAGACGAGATTGGGCAACTATCCATGAACTTCAATCAGATGACCAAGGCGCTCAAGACATCTTATGATGAAAAAGAAAAGATTATGGCACAGTTACGAGAAAATGTTAACAACCTGTCCAACGCAAATAAAGAATTAGTCAAAATAAATGAACAATTGAACGAAGCGCAAGAACGCCTGGTACGTTCGGAGAAATTGGCCGTCGTTGGTAAATTGGCGTCAGGCGTTGGACATGAATTGAGAAATCCGCTTGGATCCATTAGGAACGCACTTTTTATCATAAAAAAGAAAACCTCAAATACCCGTGGATTAAACGATGATCAAAAAGTAAATCAATTAGTGGAAATCATCGAGAAGGAAACAGACCGGAGCATAAAAATCGTCAACGACCTTTTAGGATTCTCAAGGACGGCAAAACCTGCCGTATCTCCCACGAATATTCGTTCCCTTATTGAATCTTCTCTTTCAAGACTCAAAATGCCTGAAAAAATTAACAAAGTTATCCAGGTAGAAGACTCCCTACCCCTGATACCTGTCGATGCAAACCAGATCGAGCAGGTATTGATAAACCTTATTCAAAATGCCCTGGACGCCATGCCGAGCGGCGGTTGGTTAACTATCCTTGCACAAAGAGAAGATACATTTTTAGTCATTACGATAACTGATACAGGGTGTGGTATACCCGATACTGTTAAAAATAAGATATTTGACCCCCTGTTTACCACAAAACCCAAAGGAATTGGACTGGGGCTGGCCATCAGTTTAAACATTATTCAGAGGCACGAAGGATTTATTGATTTAAAGAGTAAAGAAGGGGAAGGGACAAGTTTTACCGTTAAATTACCCATCACTAAAACATAAAGGACAAAAAATGATACAAGAAATACCGGATAAAATCTGTATCATGCTCGTAGATGATGACCCCTCAATTTTACAAACCACAACTGTTATCCTGGAGGAAGAAGGATACGACGTCCTAACTTGCAGTGGAGGAAAAGAGGCGATTGACAAATTTAACGACAGTGTCTTTGGAGTCATACTGGATATTAATATGCCGGACATGTCCGGGCTGGACGTCTTTGAGATTCTCAAATCTAAAAATCATTACATCCCCATCATCTTTCATACAGGCTATGACGAAAGAGAAAAAAGGATTGATATCCGTAAGCACTTTCGGCCACATGCCTATGTCGTTAAGGGCACTGATCCTGAACAACTGCTCGATACGGTTGCGGGTGCAGTGGAATCATACAAAAATATCGTAGAAAATGTTAAACTTACTGAAGCTCTCAAAGAACGAAACAAACTCATCGAAGAATTCAGTCACTCTCTGGAAGACAAGGTGAAAAAACAGGTAGAAGAAATCCAGAGGACTAGTCGTTTGAAAAGATACGTATCTCCACAAATTGCCGAAAGCATCATCTCGAATGGAAGCGATAAATACCTGATTAATGCCAGAAAATTATTGACGATATGCTTTGCCGATCTAAAAGGCTTTACTGAGGCATCTGAAAGTATGGAGCCGGAAGATACGATAAATTTATTAAACGAATATTTCACTGAAATGACCAAAATTATCTTTATCTATGGAGGCACACTTGACAAATTCATTGGAGACGGCATCCTAGTTTTTTTTGGAGATCCGATTAATTTTGAGGACCATGCCGAACGAGCTGTCAGGATGGCTATAGATATGCGTAATAAAACACAGGAACTCCGAAAACACTGGCTTGATCACGGATGCAATATCGATATTTGTTTTGGCATAAATACCGGATATGCTACGGTGGGGAATATCGGCTCAGCTACCCAATTGAGTTATACGGTCATAGGACACCAGGTCAATATCGCCCATAGATTACAGCTTGAGGCGAAGGCAGGCCAGATTTTGATTAC
>JACRII010000206.1 GCA_016235875.1 Planctomycetota bacterium | reverse complement strand
TTTCGCTCAATGTTATCAGTGATTCAGATACAACAAACCTTCTGGCTGCTTTAGGTGTAAATACCTTTTTTAGTGGTACTGATGCCTCGAACATTGCCGTTAGTACAGATGTAAGCAACGATGTTTCTCTGATAGCAGCCTCAACGGGAGAGGTCGGAAACAATACAAACGCATTACGCTTGGCTTCATTACAGGACGACACCAGCGCCATTAATAATACGACATTCGCCGATTATTTGCATCAGACTGCATCGTCATTAGGAGAAGAAGCAAGTAATGCCTATAAATCTGAGGAGAGCTATGATGTAATAGAAACAAGCCTGGAAAATCGAAGAGACGAAATATCCGGTGTTTCAGTAGACGAAGAATTAGTCAATCTGGTAAGGTATCAACAGGCATATCAAGCCTCTGCAAAATATATCTCAATTGTTAACGGACTTATGGATAAGCTATTAAGCACATTGGGTTAATTTTCTTTACTGCACAATTTATGTTTCTAAATGTATCCCTATTGACTAAATCGTAATACCTTGCTAATTATTGGAGATTAAACTATGCCCTTCAGAATAACCCAGGAAAGCTTAAACCGCACAACGCTTTCTAATATCAATTTGAACTATAAGAAAATACAAGGAATACAGGAAAAGCTATCCAGTGGGAAACAAATTAACCGCCCTTCTGACGACCCCTCTGGCACCAGAAAAGTCCTTGGATTAAGAGCAGAAGAGCTCCAGGTACAGCAATTTTTAGATAATACCGAAACTGCTAAAGAACAGATAAATTACACATCCAACACGCTCGAAAGCATACAGGAACTCTTATCGAAGATCAAAGATCTGGCCATTCAAGCTGGTAATGATACCCTTGGACAGTCTGACAGGAACATCATTGCAAATGAATTAGACGAATTACTGGAGTCTGTTCTTCAAAACGCAAACACAGACAATAATGGCCGGTATATATTTTCAGGCACAAAGACTCTCACCTCTGCTTTTACAGCCACACGAGACAGCAATGGTAACATTTCATCTGTATCCTACAACGGTAATAATGAAGAAATTAAATACCAAATAGGCCCCGACACATTTATACAGGTAAACTTACCCGGAGGTAAATTATTCCAGGATAATAAGGCCTTCTCCACACTGATATCATTACGAGACGCATTAAAGGCAAGCACTTTTGATTCCACTGCCTTTTCAAACTTGAGAAACACCTTTGATACTGCGACGAATGCTCTATCTACAGAAATTACCAAGTTTGGCGCAAAGGCTAACAGGTTGGAAATGACCACAAACAGCCTGGAAAATTCACAAACGGCATTAAAGGAACTGATTTCATATACCGAAGACGCTGATGTCGCATCTCTGATTGTAGACTTACAACACCAGGAAAACGTCCTTCAATCCTCCCTGAAAACAGGCGCAATGGTCATTCAACAGACCCTTCTTGATTTTTTAAGATAAATTCCCTGTATAAAAATTAATCAACCTGTGTAAAGATATTACATCCTCACTAATCTACGGAATATGTCCTCCTTAGAATTTTTTACCTATGTGGAATAATTTTCCCTTTTTCTTTTAATAAATCATATCAGTGATTAAAACGAATATAAACCACACCATTCTTAAGTTCATTATTTTAAATAGAATAGAATCTCATTTACATTTTACATAATTTCATGCGCATTTCATGGCACAATGTTTGCTAAATTTCACTAATAATTTTATTTCTTTAAACTTTATCCACGACAGGAGCATAACATGTTAAAAATGGAAGAAAGGCCAATGAAAGAAAGTAGTATCGTAAATTTATCTACAAATAATTTCGGCAACTTGAGCATTGAAAAGGAAAATATAATAACATTTGAACAAGGATTATTGGGATTTGAAGAACTGAAACAATTTGCCATTATAGATGTTGAAGAATGTCTTCCTTTTGAATGGCTGGTTTCTGTGGAAGACCCAATTGTTGCTTTTCCCATCCTTAATCCAACACTCTTTTTCTCTGATTATAAACCCTCTCTATCAAAAGATGATCTTGTCTTGCTTGACATCAAAAAGGAAAAAGACGTTGAAATGTTTTGTATTGTTACCCTGGGGAAAAAACCAGAAGATGTAACGCTAAATCTAAAAGGACCGATCCTCATTAACATGAAAAATAAAATGGGGAAACAGGTCGTGATCACAGAGGACTATTACAGCTTAAACCAACAGCTCATTCGATATTAATTGATCAACTTTCAGAAAGGTAAAGTACCATGCTTATACTGACAAGGAAGTTAGGAGAAAGCATCACCATAGGAAACGAAATAAAAGTTACCCTATTAGAATGCCAGGGCAAACAGGTTAAGTTGGGCATCATAGCGCCAAAAAATATCAAGGTTCATCGGGAAGAAATTTTCGAAAAGATTCAAGAGGAAAACCAGAAGGCTTCCACAGTGTCTAAACATGATCTAATAGAAATTGCCCAAATATGGCGAAAAGGTGTAAAAAAGTCAACATCTGAAGAAATGGTTTCTTCAAAACATCTTTCATAAAGGAATGAAGTCATGATAAACGTAATGAAAAATAATTCTTTTAATACTGTTCTAACCAATAACGATGACAATTGCAATGATTCCGATATTAATGTCACTCTTGCAAATACCTTGATTGAAAAAGGCAGCTGGGACGAAGCCTATCCATATTTAAAGGCCGCAGTTGAAATGAACCCCCGTTATGCACAAGGTTACAATCACCTGGGAATTTATTACATCAGAAACAAAAAATATATGGAGGCAATCAATAAATTTAAAAAAGCATTACACATTGATTTTGCTTTAACTGAAGCCCATTATAATCTTGCTTCTTTGTATATGGAGCGCAAAGAATACACTATGGCGCTCTCTCATTTCAAAGAAGTTGTACTGGCCAAACCCGACGATTATGAAACTTATTATTTCATGGGATTGTGCCACATCCACCTCGGTTTAGAAAAAGAAGCAGAATCCTTCTTCACTGAATCTTTCAGCTTAAAACCAGATTATATACCACCCGCTGTAAACCTTTGTAAATTACTTATCAAGAAAGACAATTACACAAAGGCCAAAAATATCCTCTTGCGCGTACTCAAAACCGATTCCTCTCTTCCCGAAGTGCATTTTTTACTTGGAATCATCTATAAAATGCAAAAAATGTATCCCAGGGCCATGAAACACCTCCGAGAGACGTTACTCATGGACAAAAATAATACCGAGGCGTATAACTTGCTGGGTGAATGTTGCATTGAATTGGGAATGGATAAGCAGGCAGAGGCATTATTTACAATGGCTGCAAAACTTGACATATCCTATATCAGTGCAATCAACAATTTAGGAAAACTTTATTACGACCAAAAAAAATACCAGGACGCTATCTGTTTCATAGAAAAATCTATCGAAACCCATGAGACAAGCCATAGCATTAACTCCATATTGTCAGAAACAACGGACACAAATGAAATAATTCCACTCTATAACCTCTTGGGACATTGCTATAAAATGGCCGAAAATCCAGCCAGGGCGAGGAACGTTTGGAAAAAGTCTTTAGCCATAAACCCACAACAACAGGATATCATAGATGCCCTGGCGGACATCCCCCAACCGGCTTATTTGAAAAATCGGGTTAGCCTGGTGATTGATTAATTTCTTGATGTAAAGTCATCTGTTTGAAGCATACATTTGGAGAAATATTTATGCCGGCTTCTTCATTACTTGCAGATCAGTCAAATAAGTCAGAATCCTATCATAAACCTAAAAAAGAAATACAGGAATGGTTTACACTCGAACGACGGTATTCATTTATCGGCTCTAATCATACTTATGATAAAAGCAACATAAAAACGATTTATAGAGCAAAAGCGCCTCTCAGGTTAGGACTTGCTGGAGGAGGAACAGATATTTCTCCTTACTCCGACCTCTATGGTGGAGCAGTGCTAAATGCAGCTATAAATATGTACGCTTTTGCCTCTATACAACCGAGAACTGATGGGATGATAGAAATCATTTCAACAGATTTTTCTGAAAATCTTTTGATTCAGAGCTCAAAATCATTAGATATAAATGGAAATCTTATTTTACTTAAAGGCATCTATAATAAAATTGTCAAAGATTTTACGAAAAAGCCTCTATCTTTTACCCTCATTACCGATACAAATGTCCCTATATGTTCCGGGTTAGGGACATCGTCTGCAATCACAGTTGCTGTAATTGGCGCTTTTGTTGAATGGCTTAAACTGCCTCTTGGAGAATATGAAGTCGCCCACCTTGCATTTGAAATAGAGCGAAAGGAATTGGGATTAGCAGGGGGAAAACAGGACCAATATGCCGCAGCATTCGGTGGATTCAATTTTATGGAATTCTATAAAGATGATGAAGTTTTAATTAATCCATTACGAATAAAAGAAGATTATATTTTGGAGCTAGAAAATAACTTGCTTCTATTTTTTACGGGTAAAAGCAGGTTTTCTGCAGAAATAATAGAAAAGCAGGTAAAGGCAATGAAGTCCGACGAAGGAACTGTGGAATACATGCATAAAATGAAAGACGCAGCTTTTGAGATGAAAAAATTATTACTTAAGGGAAGACTGGATGAATTGGGTGAATTATTAGACGTAATATGGAAGTATAAAAAGAATACAGGTGAAAATGTATCAACTGATTTTATTGACGAAATCTATACGACAGCAAGGGAATCCGGCGCAATAGGCGGCAAAGTATCAGGGGCAGGCGGAGGAGGTTTCATGTTTTTTTACTGTCCGGGCAATAACAAGTACAAAGTAATTCAAAACCTGAGCAAGTTCAAAGGTGATATTAGAAGATTTGAATTTATCAAAGAAGGCCTTATAACTTGGGAAACTTAACTATAAGTCCTGAGACAGAAAGTTCGCTTCCATGAAAGCAAAAGTATTATTTATCAATCCTGGTAACCACAATAAAACATATCAGAATTTATCGAAAGAGTTTTCTGCTATTGACACGCCTGTTTGGACATCATTATTAGCCCACTTTATAAGAAACAAAGGATACACTACTTCCATTTATGATGTAAACGTTGATGGATGGGATGAAAGTACAGCCAAAAGGGTATTAAACGATTACAACCCTGATTTAATTGTCATGATGGTTTATGGGCATCAACCATCTGCCTCAACACAAACAATGCCTGCGGCAAGTAAAATAGCAAAATATATCAAGAGTTATAATAAAGACGTCCCTATTGCAATGGGAGGAACACACCCTTCCTCTTTGCCGGAAAAAACACTGAGAGAGGATGATATAGACTTTGTAATACAAGGAGAAGGGGCATATACCCTGGAGGGATTAATAAAATATATAAAAGGTAAAGCCGATATCAAAGCAATAAAAGGCTTATGGTATAAAGATGAAGAGGTTATAACTTTAACTGCGCCTTCTTCAGCTATCCAGAATTTAGAGGAAGAATTAGAAGGTTATGCGTGGGATTTGTTACCGGATATAAATAATTACAGAGCTCATAATTGGCATTGCTTTCAAGATTTTGAGAAAAGCGCACATGCAGATTTTTCAGATATAAGAACTCCATATGCCTCATTATACACTTCACTAGGTTGTCCCTATTCATGCCATTTCTGTTGTATAAACACAATATTCGGAAAACCAGGCATAAAATACTGGTCTTTGGAAAAAGTAGTTTCATGGATTGATTCCCTTGTCAATAAATATAAAGTGAGGAACATCAGATTCGCTGACGAACTTTTTGTACTGTCTCCCAAAAGGGTGGAGATGCTTTGTGATTTACTCATTGAACGGGAATACGACCTTAACATATGGGCGTACGGAAGGGTTGATACTATCGATGAATCTTTGCTCAAAAAACTTAAAAAGGCAGGCGTAAACTGGCTATGCCTGGGTATTGAGTCTGCCAATGAAAAAGTCAGGGGTAGTGTAAATAAAAAAATAATAAGTGACGTTAAAAATGTTATAAAAAGTATCCAGGCGAATGGTATTAATGTTATGGGTAATTATATGTTTGGTCTGCCGGAAGACAACTTAACTACCATGGAAGAAACACTTCAACTTGCGATGGATTTAAATTGTGAATTTATAAATTTCTATACTGTAATGGCATATCCTGGTTCACAGTTACACGAGTGGGCATCTACGAAGGAAGATTATTTACCAAAAAATTGGGAAGGGTTTTCACAACACAGTTACGAAACCCTGCCTTTACCAACGAACTATGTTTCTGCCAGGGAGGTATTAAGGTTTAGAGACGAGGCATTCATCAGATATTTCACAAATCAGGGTTATTTGAAGTATGTACGCAATAAATTTGGAAATAAGGTAGAGAACCACATTGAAAAGATGCTTGAAATAAAATTAAGAAGGAAGTTACTGGAGAATTGATTTGAATTTAACTGATTTACTTAAAAATAAATCTTTATGGGTAAAACAAGAGACTTTAAAGTTACACAAGCGAGCTCCTGGGACAAGAATTGCCTCGTCTTTGTCATGTATTGAGATACTTGTAGTTTTATATTACGGTAAGATTTTAAGCTGCGATCCAAAGAATATCCAATGGGATACCAGAGATAGATTTATCGTTAGTAAAGCACACGGATCGGTTTCTCTTTATCCGATATTGGCGGATTTCGGTTTTTTTGAAAAGGAAGAGTTGAAAAAAATCGGCAAAGAAGGATCCATCCTGGGAGACATTCCCGATAATTCGATCCCAGGTTTTGAGACAATAAATGGTTCTTTAGGCCACGGCCTTGGCGTGGCTTGTGGAGTTGCTTTGGCATTGAAAAGAAAAAACCTGAATGCAAAAGTATTTGTTTTATCTGGCGATGGCGAATTATATGAAGGTTCTGTTTGGGAAGCAATAATGTTTGCATCTCATCATAAACTGGATAATTTAACATTAATCATTGATAACAATAAAATCTGCATGCTTGACTATTGTAAAAATATCCTGAATTTAGAACCACTCGATGACAAATTCAGGAGTTTTGGCTGGATGACAAAAATAGTCGATGGCCATAACATTGAACAACTCTACTATGCACTGGCAGACTTGAAGAAAGACGAAAGTAATCAGCCAAAAGTTTTAATAGCCGATACAATAAAGGGAAAAGGTGTTCCTCGTTTAGAAAATGATTCGCTCTGTCACATAAAAGCATTAAAAGAAGATGAAATTGACAAAATAATTATGGAGTTAACGTGAGAAATGTACAATCAGAAGTAAAAGTAATGAGAGACGCTCTCATAGAACGACTATTTTGTAAGATGCAGGAGAACAAGAAAATTTTTCTCATATCTGCAGACTTTGGAGCTCCTGCCCTTGATAAACTGAGAGAAAATTTTAAGGATAGATTCATTAATGTTGGTATTGCAGAACAAAACCTTGTAAATATATCGGCTGGTTTAGCCCTGGAAGGTTTTATCGTCTATGCATATGCTATCGCCCCCTTTATTACGATGAGGGCATATGAACAAATAAGGGTAAATTTATCATTGCTTTCCCATACCAGGAAAATAAATGTAAATTTGATAGGAGTTGGAGGCGGCTTGAGCTACGATGTGGCCGGTCCAACACACCATTGCATCGAGGATATATCTATCATGAGAGTTCTGCCGAATCTTATGGTGTGTTCACCCTCTGACTGGGTACTAACAGAAAAATTTGTTGATTTCTCTATTAACGTAAATAAACCTAAATATATACGGTTAGACGGAAAGCCACTACCAAGAATTTATCATGACCCAGAAGAGTTTAATATAGAAAATGGATTTCATGAATTAGTACAAGGTAAAGATGTTTGTTTAGTTTCAACCGGTTATATGACACACAAAGCCTTAAATGTAGCAAATAAGCTTCGGGAAAATAACATTAACATAGGTGTTATAGACGTATTTCTGCTAAAACCCTTTAACGAAGATTTAATTTATAATTTATTGGAAAAATATGAACACATTATCACGCTCGAAGAAGCCTTCATAAATAAGGGCGGCTTAGACAGCATGATATCCTGTGTTCTGAGTAATAAAGCCTCGCATATTAAATTAAAGAGATTGGGATTTGGGGATAAATATGTATTTGATATTGGGAGTAGAGATTATTTCCATAAACTGAATAATATCGACGAAGAATACATTATTAAGGTCATTGAAAATGCAAGCAATAATATTAGCAGGCGGGCTTGGAACGAGAGTAAGGGAACTTACAAAAAACGAAGTTCCGAAGCCCATGCTTATCGCCCATAAAAAACCATTTCTAGAATACATATTGGAGTGGTTAAAAACACAAGAAATAGAAGATATTATTTTCGCAATAGGATTTAAAGGGGAAGTTATAACGCAACATTTTAAAGACAACTACAAAGGGATTGAAATCCAATATTCTTATGAGGAAGACAACCTTCTTGGAACCGGCGGAGCTATAAAGAAGGCATTAGCCTACTCTGATAAAAATAATATTTTCGTTGTTAATGGTGATACTTACTTCCCTATCGATTTGAAAGAGTTATTTGCAAGCCACGTAAATAAATGTTCAGAAGTTACCATCGCTTTAAAACACTTGTATAACTTTGACAGATTTGGAACAGTTGAGGTAAATGCCGATACAAAAATCACAAGTTTCATAGAAAAAAGATTTACAAAAGAAGGATTCATTAATGGTGGAATATATTGTATAGACAAAAAAATTTTATTGGACTACAAGAAGAACAAATTTTCTTTTGAAAGGGATTTCCTTGAGGGGCATGTTAAAAATCTCAAAATATTTGGGAAGGTGTTTGATGATAAATTTTACGACATCGGTACTCCTGCTGACTACAAAAACTTCTCTGAGGCAATGAGCTGTGTCTAAGAAAATAGCATTAATAACCGGAATTACTGGCATGGTCGGTTCTCACATGGCTGACTATTTACTGGGGAATACAGATTGGGATATTTACGGCATGTGTAGATGGAGGAGTCCCCTAGATAACATCGAACATCTATTGACAAGAGTAAACAACGGTGAAAGAGTATACTTATTATATGGTGATTTGAAAGATTACGTGTCTCTGGTAGAAGTAATAAATAAATCAAAACCTGACTATATTTTCCACCTTGCAGCACAAAGCTATCCAAAAACAAGTTTTAGCTCACCTTTAGACACTCTGGATACCAATATTTTGGGGACTGCTCGATTATTGGAAGTTGCTAAAGCGTTTAGAGAGTCCGGCAGTATTGATCCTGTAATACATGTATGTTCTTCATCTGAAGTATTTGGCAGAGTTCCAAAGGAAAAAATACCCATAAATGAAGAAACAACCTTTCATCCAGCATCTCCTTACGCAATATCAAAAACTGGCACAGATTTAATCGGTAGATTTTACGCCGAGGCATATGGTTTAAAGACATTGACGACAAGAATGTTTACCCATACTGGTCCGAGAAGAGGTGATGTATTCGCAGAATCAACTTTTGCAAAGCAAATAGCCATGATAGAAGCTGAACTTGTCCCACCTGTTGTAAAGACAGGGAATCTCGATTCGTTGAGGACATGGTCAGATGTGAGAGATGCGGTCAGGGCGTATCATAAATTAGTCACTATAAATCCCATTCCAGGCGAGTATTACAATATCGGAGGAACACATACCTGTACTGTAGGAAAAGCTCTTGACTATTTGTTGAGCCTCTCGACGGTAAAGGACATAAAGATAGAGATAGAACATGACCGGTTAAGACCAATAGATGCCGACCTGCAAGTCCCAAATACTGAAAAATTCCGGAAACACACTGGATGGAAACCAGAAATAGCATTTGAAAAAACCATGCAGGACTTATTGGATTATTGGAGATGTAGGATAAGACAAGGAAAATGTTTTCTAACAAGATAAAAGGCTTCTTATTACTTTCCGTTCTTAATATTTGAAGAGGACTGATACATGAATACTGGAAATAAGATATATGTAGCTGGTCACACGGGGCTTGTGGGTTCGGCAATTATGAGAAATCTTCAGGAAAATGGCTACTGCAATCTGGTAATGAGAACGAGGAAAGAACTCGATCTGAGAAGACAGGAAGCCACAGAGAAACTCTTTGAACAGGAAAGGCCTGCATGTGTCTTTCTTGCAGCAGCCAAGATAGGTGGAATTCTTGCGAACAATACTTATAAGGCAGAATTTATCTATGACAATATTATGATAACTACGAATATAATTCATGCTGCATATAAATATGGAGTTAAAAAACTCCTTAATTTTGGCTCATCTTGCATCTATCCAAAATTTGCACCCCAACCGATAAAAAATGAGTATCTTTTGACAGGTAGTCTTGAGCCAACAAACGAACCTCATGCCATAGCAAAGATAGCAGCCCTAAAATTGTGCCGATATTATAACGAACAATACGGAACAAACTTTATTTCTGTAATGCCAACAAGCTTGTACGGCCCTCACGATAACTTTAACCTCGAAACTGCTCATGTCTTACCATCGTTGATAAGAAAATTCCATCTCGCAAAGTTGTTAAAGGAGAAAAAATTCAAAGAGATAAAAACAGATTTACAAACGTACTCTATCGGATTTGCCCTTGATGAAGAGACAACCTTAGAAAGTGAAGAATCTCTGCGGAATACCTTAGATGGCATAGGAGTAACCGGCGATTATGTGGTACTCTGGGGAAATGGAGAACCTTATAGAGAATTTCTGCATGTAGACGACCTCGCTGATGCCTGCGTTTTTTTAATAAGAAACTATGACTACAAAGAGATAGGTGAGTTTGTAAATATAGGCACCGGGGAGGACATAAAGATAAAAGACCTTGCAAGTATGATAAGGGAGATCGTTGGTTTTGACGGAGAGATACGATACGACACTGCCAAACCTGACGGAACACCGCGGAAGGTCCTTGATATCTCAAAAATGAGACAACTGGGATGGGAACCTAGGACATCTCTCGAAGAGGGCATAAAGACGACCTATGAATGGTATATTAAAAGCTCATCTTCGGCAAAAACAATTCAGCACCGACCCTTGAGTAGCGCGAACTTCAGTTCGCAGGACAGCAACATAAATGACGCGTTACATGTTCCGACTCATTCGGGTTAGGGTGAGGGGTATATTAACTTATTTTGCTATCACTATAAGTGTGTATTTAAGGCTTTTCTACACAGGTAAGATATGATGAAAAAAGAAGTTTATCTTAATGAATACAATGTCTTAATGAGTAATGCTATTTATCTCCCTTTAGCTTCCGGCCTTTTACAGGCATATGCCACAACCGTACCTGATATTCAAAATAACTACCAGTTTATGCCTTTCCTCTTTATCCGTAACCATCCAGAAAAGATAATCCGCCAATATAAAAATCCTGGTGTTGCGGCTTTTTCAGTTTCTATGTGGAATATGAACCTTAGTCTGAGAATAGCGGAAGAGGTAAAGAAAAGATTTCCAGAGTGTTTAATAGTTTTTGGCGGGCCCAGCGTACCATTCAATGCGGTAGCTTTCTTTCAACAATATCCTTTTATTGATGTTGCGGTCAGGGGAGAAGGAGAACAGGCATTTGCCGATTTGTTAAGAAGATTTCTTGAGTCAAGAGATTTTAGAGATATACCTGGCATTTCATACCGTGATTATAAAAATGGCGAATGCATCAAGAATACGAAAGAACGCCCATTCGTAAATGATTTAGATATTTTCCCTTCACCCTACTTAGAGGGCACATACGATTATCTTCTGTCAGAAGACATCAATTTTCAGGCAATTATAGAGACTAATAGGGGATGCCCATACATGTGCTCATACTGTTTTTGGGGAAGAGGAGGCTTGAGTAAGCAGTATGGATTTTTTAGTCCAGACCGATTGAGGAAGATTGCAGAATGGTGCGGAATTCACAGAATAAAATACGTGTTCTGCGCAGATTCCAACTTCGGAATATTTAAGCGTGATTTCGAAATAGCCCGTTATTTTGTAGAGGCGAAACTTAAGCATGGTTTCCCTGAAAAATTTAGGGTTTGTTATGCGAAAAACGCAGAAGACACGGTTTTTGAGATTGGAAAGTTGTTGCATAAACATAATATGGAAAAGAGTATTACCATGGCAAGACAGACTAACTACCCAGAAGCTGCATCTAATGTGGGTAGAAAAAATATAAAGATGGAGCTTTTTAATAAACTTCAAAAGAAATATAACGATGAGAATATACCTGTATACACAGAATTAATTTTAGGCCTTCCCGGTGAAACCCATGAAAGTTTTCTTGCAGGAATAGAAGAAATCCTGCAGTCTGGCATTAAAAATCAAGCCTTTGTCTACTTTTGCCAGGTATACCCAAATACTGAATTGGCTGACGAGAAATATCGGCAGAAATTCAACATTTCCACAATTCATATTCCTTTAAGTGAAACACATGCGGCAGTGCGTTCACAGGAAATTGTTCCAGAATATGAAGAGATAATAATTTCTACAGCCAGTATGTCTGTGGAAGATTGGAAGAGAATGGCGGTGGTTTCGTGGATTATGCAATTATTCCATGGGCTTAAATTAGGCTTCTATATTATGCTTTATTTAGCAGACCGATACCATGTCAAATATATCGAACTTTTTGAGTATATAGCCATGTCAAAGATAAAATCCAACCAAGTAGTCCTATTAAAAAAAGAGGTGGCGAATTTTTATGCGGCATTAGATTCTATTTTACAAGGCAACTCGAGGATGAGGAATTTGCATGAATTTGGTGATATCTATTGGGATCAGGAAGAAGCAAGTTATTTACATCTCGTTTGTAATAAAGAGGAATTTTATGATGATATGTATGAAGTAATTAAAGAATATCTTAATAATGCGGATATAAAGTACAACGAAGAAGAACTAAAACAAGTGATCGATTATCAAAATCTGGTAATTCCTCATTTTAAATCTGAGGAAACTATAGAACATCACTTTAGTTATAACATACCTGAATATTTCGATACCTACTTTTCTGAAAAGCCGAGTGGTTTGACGAACAAACCTCAAGTTCTGACATCAACTGATATCCGGGATTACAAGGAAGATAAAATGGTTTTTGCAAGAGAGGTACTATTGTACGGAAGAAAAAGTAACAGGATGTTAAGAACAGTTCAGTGGAATAATATAGATATAAAAGATGAACTCTTATTAGGGAGTTTACGATGATCAACGGCGTAGCAAAAGATATTATAAAACTATTTAACGTTAATAAGTTCGCAGAAACAGGAATTCATCACGGCGAGACATTGGGAGCTGTTGTTAATTGGTTTAGCGAGTTATATGAGGACTTTAAGGGCAAAGATACTTCAGGAAGATACATTATTTATGAAGTCGACTCGGTAAAGGAGTATTGCGATACAGCAAGTGAAAAATACGCTAAAGATAATAAAAATATTGTTATTGCCAATGATAGTTCAGAAAAATATTTAAGACGTTTAATTGACGAGAATACATTTCATGAAGATGATAATTGCATGTTTTATCTGGATGCACATCGTTGTGACTACTGGCCGCTACGGGACGAAATGAAAGAAATTTTAAAACTTAAAAGAGCTATAATTTTAATAGACGATTTTTACGTACCAGGAAAACCTTTCGATTACGATTCCTATCAGGGAGCGAGATTAGACCTGAATTATATTAGAGACCTGATTAGTGGTAGAAGCCACGACATTTATTATACCGCAATCGGAAATAGAGATAACAGAGGAATGGCCATCATCTTCATAGGGTACAAAGAAAATGACATAAATGATACTTTAAAAGGCTTGCCTTTGATTAAGGAAAATTTGGAGAATGGAACATTATCTTTGCTCGGCAAGAGCGGTAGAATCCTGTTAATGGGCATAGGAAAACACAAAATACGATCTATGATTCCCACCCAATTCTATGAGAACTACGTGGGAAAATGTATATCGGGTTATGAGATAATCACCTTTGGTTACAATAAAGGCGTTGACATATGTATAAAACCTGAGGATGATTTCAATAAAGTAGTTCAGTCGTTACCCAACGGCTGGATGCCTGATTATTGCATCCTGCCGAATTGTGAATTTAATTTTCTTCCCATAGGAATAGAACATGCCCCCTTCCCCACTGTTTATATTGCATACGATTGGGACTATCAGATTCATACCGCGAAAACATTCGTAGAGTCTGCCGACCTTACTCTAGTTTTTGGAGATTCTGCCAGGAACACTTTGAGAGCTTTAGGGGCAAACAATATTGATATCTTTTATCCTCATGGGGTAGTAAAAGAATCTTTCTCTCTTTCTCCCAAGAAAATGAAAGATAGGAAATATGATATTCTTTACACAACATTTGTTGATGACGTGTTCCACCCGGACCGCTCTGCCTGGATACACAAGCTGTGTGAACTTTCCGAAAAATATAAGGTAAAAAT
>JACRII010000207.1 GCA_016235875.1 Planctomycetota bacterium | reverse complement strand
TGTTTCCGTTCTATGGAAGGCGCTAAAATTTTCTGCCATGTTCGTAGTTATCTCTCAACCTGTCGAAAACAAGGGGTAAGTTCGAGCCAGGCCTTAGAAATATTATTTCGAGGTGAATTGCCTGATTTTGCTTGCTATATAACATTGATAGTATTTGAAAATACGCTGAATAATTACGAAAAAAGAACGCCAGGCTAATAATAATGTACGGAACCGACTGCTTCTCTGTTACCGTAGTTTAGCGGCACAGCAGGATCGAGCAGTTTGTGGACCTCATGACTCTTACCGTAGTACTCCCTAAAATCATCTCCTGAAGCCTGGAATGTCCATAGGCGCCCATGACGAGTATATCAAATTTGCTATCCTCGTCATTGCATACTTCCAGAATACCGCCTGCATGGTCGCTTCCCCCTTTTGCAACGATATCGACGGTAAGTTTATAGTCTTCAAGAAATGTCTTTGCCTTTGACAGCGTTTGCAGGGCTTCATCTTTTTTATCAGCCACACAGACCACCGTTATGGGCAATTTCATGGCCTGCGCTATTTCAGCGCCGCTCCGCAAAGCCTTGTCCGCAAACGAACTTCCGTCATAGGCAACCAGCATCTTGCGAAAAGGTTTGTATTCGGATGGTGTTATAAGGACAGGTTTATGGGTCTGTCGCACTACAAATTCGACATTGGTGCCGAGAAATACATCACGCCATTCGGCATGAGCCCCCATCTTACCCATAGCAATCAGGTCGCAGTCATCGGCAGATTTAATGATCTCGCGGCTCACAATCCCTTCGCGTATTTCGCGAGCAAATGTTACCTTTGCCTGGGTGCATTTTCCTTCCACCTGGTTCAAGGCCGCATCGGCCTGCGATTCCAATATCTCCCGAATGGTTTGATTAAACGTTCCGTACGGAACCATTCCGCCGATGCTCGTTCCAATATCGTGGATTAACGGACCGGTCAATATCTTGACGTCCTTGACAAACAACCCCCGGATAGTGGCGTTGAACAAACGCGCAAGGTTTATGGCATAATCTGCGGCGGTGAGGCTGTTTTCAGAACCATCAGTGGGAACAAGGATTTGTTTTATCATAAACACAAGGTCTCCTAATTATCCGGCCTTTGCCGTAACGCGACATGCAAGCCGCCTGTTTCTGTTGATTACCTTTTTTGCGCTTCAGGCGAGACAAATCTCGCACTACAACCGTGCAACATTAGGAATTCCACCATAAAATTTATCAATTAAAAACCTGTGCGATTATTACTTAACAAAAAGATTTTGTCAAGCCAAATATAAGATTTAGAACGTGTAAAAACCTTCTGTACGGTTTTGACCTTCTAAATTTTGTTGACCGTTTGCTGTTATTTCATGTATAATTTCAAAACATTCCGTGCTTTTGTTAAGTCTGTATTTTACAATTGTTTAAATAATTATAAATACTATATTATGGATAAAGATATTGTTAAAGAAATCTTCCTGCTTACCTTTGAGATTTTCAAGGCACTCTGCGAGATCGTGTGGAAGAAGATAAAAGGACTTGTTGCCTTAATATGGGATAGATTTTTCGGCCTGGCAGACGCATCCAGAGAACAGGCTACCCAACAAGAGTGGGGCGTTACGGGCGAAGATGAATGGCCGATCGCTCCTGAAGCGCCGTCCGTCAGGCAGGAAGAACCGCAACAGAAAATTGAAACAAAAGAGGTCGTCTATACCTTGCAAATCCCTGAACTCCCGGATTCTTATGGAGACAACCGGATTGTCCTGATGGTGAGAGACCCTGAATGGTTGTTTACATACTGGGAGTTACGACAGGACGTTATCGATAGCGCCCGGAATACCCTGATACCTCTGGCAGAGGGTGCAAAAACCATATTGAGAGTCTATGACGTCACAGATATTATCTTCAATGGTTACAATGCCCACAAATACTTTGACATTGAAGTGGCGGGAGGTGTGCGGAGTTGGTACATTCACGCAGGCGAACCGAACAGGTCGTTTTGTGTGGATATAGGGTTTCTTGCGCCCGATGGAACGTTTCGTGTCCTTTCCAGATCGAACATTGTCAGGACACCACGCATGGGCGTTTCCGGGGTAGTGGATGAAGAGTGGATGAGCATTGAGGAGTTTTACGAAAAGGCGTACGTCCCGATGGGACGCGGCATCAGTGAATCGGTGTTTGAAAGGGCGCGTACGAACTGGCAGGAAGCGCTCAAAGAGGGTGTATCTTCACCAGAATCTTCGGGTGGTTTAGCGGGTTCAAAAAAATAATCCTATGGGAAAAGGCTACCTGTCATTAATCTTGCATGCGCACCTGCCGTTTGTCCGTCATCCGGAATACCGCGAGTTTCTGGAAGAAGACTGGCTCTTTGAGGCAATTACCGAAACCTACATTCCTCTCATAGACGTCTTTGACAAACTGATCGACGAAGGTATCAATTTCCGCATAACCATGTCTCTGACTCCCCCGCTGATATCGATGCTTACTGATGAGCTTTTGCAATCCCGCTATATCCGATATATCGAAAAGCGGATTCAACTTTCGGAAAAAGAGATCGAAAGGACAAAACACCAACCAGAATTCAATCGCCTTGCGCAGATGTA
>JACRII010000205.1 GCA_016235875.1 Planctomycetota bacterium | reverse complement strand
GGCAAGCTCTTCCCGTTTCAGCGTAAAATCAATATAGTATCCACCCGCAGTCTCTTCAGCATAGATGCTTCGTGTCCCTTGCATACCCTTGAGGATTAATTCAATATGGTTTCCAATCTCTTGAATCATCTTCAAATCTGCCCCGTATATTTTGACTCCCAAAGGTGTCCTTATCCCCGTTGTAAGCATATCTATCCTTGTCTTAATGGGCATTATCCATGCATTTGAAACACCCGGGAATCTCATGATTTTATCCATCTCTGAAGTAAGTTCTTCCATGCTTTTGTGATCAGGCCATATGTGTTTGAAAGGCTTTTGCAGGACTTCAGGAAGAAAAGAATACCATCTTTTTATTTTTGGCCACGTTGATTCGGGCTTCAGTGTTATCGTGGTTTCAAACATGGAGAACGGTGCGGGGTCTGTTGACGTATCAGCCCTACCCGCTTTACCAAATACCCTTTCTACTTCAGGAAAGGATTTTAAAATCTTATCCTGAACTTGAAGTAGACTCGCAGCCTCTGTAACGGAGATGCCGGGAAATGTTGTTGGCATATAAAGAATTGCACCTTCATTGAGTGGTGGCATAAATTCAGAACCGAGTCTCGGGTAGATAAATCCTATCGTAAGAGCTACAAGGAGAATCGCAGAAATTATTACTGCCCAGCTATGCTTTACAACGAATTCAACAGCAGGATGATAGATCTTCATAAGTGGTTTGCTGATAGGATGCGTGTCCTCGCCATGGATTTTTCCAACGAGTACCGCATTCGTAACCCTGGCAAGCCATACAGGACGGAATGTATAATTATCCATACGGGTGAACAAAAGCCTTATCGCCGGGTCCAGCGTTATTGCAAGAAGAGCAGCTACAATCATGGAAAATGTCTTTGTGTATGCAAGGGGTTTAAAGAGTCTTCCTTCCTGTGCTTCGAGCGTGAAAATAGGCAAGAAAGAAACGGCAATTACCAGTAATGCGAAGAAACTGGGTCCGCCAACCTCTTTCACTGCATTGATAATTACCTCTTGATAACTCCCTTTTCTTCCACCTGCATCCCAGTATTCAAGTCTTTTATGAGTCTGCTCAACAACTACTATTGCAGCATCAATCATTGCCCCAATCGCAATGGCAATACCACCGAGGGACATGATGTTTGATGTAATGCCCATGATATACATGGGAATGAACGAGATAATAATTGCAATAGGGATGGTAATGATTGGGATTATTGCGCTTGGGAAATGCCAGAGAAAGATCAGAATAAAAAAACTTACAACTATCAACTCTTCTTTGAGCGTTCCTTTCAGTGTTTCTATGGCTCTCTTAATCAATTCAGAACGATCATAGGTTGTTATAATTTTACAACCTTTGGGCAATGCGGATGCTGTATTCTTTATTTTTTCTTTAATCCTATCAATAACCTTCAGGGCGTTTTCCTTATCCCTCATTATTGCTATACCGCCCACTACCTCCCCTTTGCCATCAAGTTCAGCCACACCTCTTCGGATATCGGGCCCTAAAATAACATTTCCAATGTTCTTTATAAGAATGGGCGTACCACCCTTTTCATTAACACCTACAACGATCTTTTCTATATCTTCTGTGGAATGGATATAGCCCTTTCCCCTTACCATATATTCTCTTCCCGTGAATTCAACAAGCCTTCCACCCACATCATTATTGCCTTGCCTGATTGCCTCTATTACCTTTTCAAGTGGAATGTTGTAGGCAAGCAGGCGATTAGGATCTACATTAACTTGATATTGCTTTACGAATCCACCAATGGGTGCAACCTCTGCAACACCTGGTACTGATTGAAGATAATACCGCAGATACCAGTCCTGAAAGCTTCTGAGCTTCTCCATACTATTGTTACCGGATTCATCGACAAGTGCATATTCATAAACCCAGCCAAGACCATTTGCATCGGGTCCTAATTCTGTACGAACCCCTTCCGGCAAGCGAGGAATTATCTTACTCAGATACTCAAGAACCCTTGAACGAGCCCAGTACAGGTCAGTGCCATCCTGGAATATAATATAAACATAGGAATAGCCAAAATCTGAAAACCCTCTGATGGTTTTCACCTTTGGCGCACCGAGCATTGCGGTAATAATTGGGTAGGTAACCTGGTCCTCAATAACATCAGGACTACGATCCCAGCGTGAGTATATGATTACCTGGGTATCTGACAGATCAGGTATTGCATCGAGTGATATATTCTTAAGCGACCACCATCCTGCGATAACAGAGGCTCCAATAATGATAAATACAATAAATTTGTTTCGTGCAGAAATTTCAATAATTTTGTTAATCATCAATCAGCTCCTGGAGATTCTGTACTCTCAGAGCTTTTACTACCAGGACCCATTTTACTCAGAGCAGCCTCCAAGTTTGATTCAGAGTCAATAAAGAAGTTCGCGGATGTAACGACCTTCTCTCCTTCTTTAACTCCTTCTATAACTTCATACATTCCCTCTCCGTACACGTTAACCTTGATTTCCCTTGGTTCAAAATAACCATCTCCAAGGTCAACAAATACAATCTTCCTTTCGTCTGCATCGAGGACTGCTCCAATT
>JACRII010000029.1 GCA_016235875.1 Planctomycetota bacterium | reverse complement strand
TCCATCCATCGTCTTCGGGGTTTTTGGTCTCGGTTTTTTCATCTATTTCATCGGCGGTGGTATTGACAAACTATTTTTCCCGGAGTCCCTGCCATCCCCTACGTTTGGAACCGGGGGTATTCTGTGGGCATCCCTCACGCTAGCGCTCCTGACGGTGCCGGTAGTCGTTGTGGCAACAGAAGAAGGATTGTCTTCCGTTCCGACATCCATACGGGAGGGCGCTTATGCGCTCGGCGCCACAAAGTTTGAAACCTTATGGAAGGTGGTGCTTCCCCAGGCGACACCGGGCATGCTTACCGGCATGATTCTGGCCATGGCAAGGGCTGCGGGAGAAGTTGCGCCGCTGATGATTACGGGCGTTGTGAAACTGGCCCCTTCTTTGCCCCTGGATAGCCACTTCCCTTTTGTACATCTGGAAAGAAAGTTTATGCATCTGGGGTTTCATATTTACGACGTTGGATTTCAATCTCCAAACGTAGAGGCAGCCATCCCCATGGTGTATACCACAACACTCGTTTTACTCTTTACCGTGCTTATATTGAATCTCACAGCGATATTGGTTAGGAATAAACTTAGAAAGTGGTACAGCACAACATCGATATAAAAAGGTTAAAAATTCCTGAGCCAATAGTTGTCATCACAGACTTGTCTCTTTACTATGGCAAGACTCAGGCGCTGAAAGGAATAACCCTGGATATTTCAAAAAAAAGGATTACTTCGCTTATCGGACCATCCGGATGCGGGAAATCCACATTAATCAGGTGTTTGAATCGCTTGAATGACCTTATAGAAGGCGTGACGGTAGAGGGAAATATAAAAATAGACGGGCAGGATATCTATGCCCCTGCAATCGATGTTACAGAACTCAGAAAAAAGGTTGGTATGGTCTTCCAGAAGCCCAACCCGTTTCCAAAAACCATTTACGAAAATGTGGTTTACGGTCCCAGGGTTCAGGGCATCAATAAAAAAAGCGTACTGGACGAGATTTGCGAAAAGGCGCTGAAAAAAGCCGCACTCTGGAACGAAGTCAAGGACAGGCTTCGTACCAGCGCCCTAGATCTTTCCGGTGGTCAGCAACAGCGTATTTGTATTGCCAGGGCAATAGCAACTGAGCCGGAAATTATACTCCTTGACGAACCGTGTTCTGCCCTTGACCCCATTGCCACGGCCAAGATCGAAGATATGCTGGTGGATTTAAAGAAAGATTACACTGTTATTATCGTCACACACAATATGCAGCAGGCTGCAAGGATATCTGACTATACAGGTTTCTTTATGTTGGGGACGCTCGTGGAGTTTAATATCACAACCGAAATATTTACCAATCCCCGAGAAAAACAAACGGAGGATTATATTACCGGCCGGTTTGGGTAAATTTATGTTCAGGAATTTCAAACTATTGTTCCTCCCCCTCGATGGGGGAGGTCAGGTGGGGGTGAAAGGAAAAACTACGCACCCTCCCTTTGTCCCTCCCATCAAGGGAGGGATTATCTTTAATTTAAGACTTTATCCTTGATTATCTAAAGGGCAAGCTTCACCCAACTTACTTGAAAAGATGCCCTAAAAACCGCATGAAATTTCTACACAATCAAGTTATTCCTTTTAAAATAAGGAGAGGTCGTGACACGAGAAGCATACCATAAGGCATTAAAAAATCTTCAGGACGAGGTGCTGGAAATGGCAGGTATGGTGGCAAATGCCATAAAGAAATCCGTGGAATCACTTCAGAAGAGGGATATGAATGCATCAAGGGTGATCATAACAAATGATTCCCTTATAAACAAAAAACGATTCGCTATCGAAGAGAAGTGTATTTCCCTCATTGCCACACAACAGCCCATGGCTGTTGATCTAAGGGTATTGACTTCTATATTAAGCATAATAACGGATCTCGAACGTATGGGCGACCACGCAGAGGGAATTGCCAAAATAAGCTTATTAATAGGCGATGAACCTCTGGTAAAGCCCCTCATTGATATTCCCAGAATGTCAGATATAGGACTATCCATGCTCGATAAATGCCTCAAGGCGTTCGTAAACAGGGATGTAGAAGCGGCAAGACTTATTTGTAATGAAGACGACACGGTAGATGCCCTTCACGATCAAGTTTACAGGGAACTTCTCATCCTTATGATACAAAATCCAAAAATAATTCATCAGGCTACTTACCTTACGTGGGTTTCCCACAATCTTGAACGAATTGCGGACAGGGTAACCAATATTGCCGAAAGGATTGTGTTTATGGTTACAGGGAAGATGGAAGAAATGAACGTTTCGAAGTATTAGTTCAGTAATGCAATACCTGTTCACGAAAAGAGCCGAAACCGGAGATGTTATAAAATCCGCTCATTTTGAAATAGTACCCACAAAAAATGTTATGGACATTCTAACGGGAATTTGTATAATTTTTATACATAAATATAAAGGCTTTAGAGAAGGAAGCGGACAGAACTTTGAAATTCTTTATTTCCTAAAATGTAGCCTGGTAAAGGAAAACACAGGATGATTGTTTAATTATTGTGCTAATTCTCCATCGGAGATGGGGAGACAGAAGCAGGACTAACTCCTCGTGGAAAAAGGATTAATATTTTAAGCCACTAAAAAGATGGAAGTAAAGCTTTTATGAAACCCCTATTCCTCATTAGCGATAGCGCCCAGCACGATCTGTCTAAGCTCAAGAAATTTGTATTACCATCCTGCCACATTAAATCCCTCAAAAAAAATATACAACTAAAGCCCGTCTTAAAGAAAAGACAACCCGCCATTTTTATTTTGAATAGTGCGTTTTCAAGACAAAAGATCATACAATACGTCTCTTTCATCAAGACCGTTTCCCCCAATACCCGCATACTGCTCCTGATTCATCAAAACGAAATGTCTCTGGGTAAGGAATCTATCCAGTGGGGTATTTATGCATACGTCATCACGCCGATCCATAACATCGATCTCGTGAAACAAATTATTAAAAATGCCCTCTGCGAATGGGAATTTCTTCAAAAGACCTCGGAACTGCTTTCCCTGATTAAAAAGAAGGACATAAAAACAAAAGAGAAATCCCGCAGGATAAGCAAAAGTTCATTGGCAAACAAAGAAGCCGTCGAGTTAAACCTCCCGCAAACAATAAACACCAATATCTGTTCTCACATAGAAATTCGTGACATCATAACAGCCGTAAAGGTCAAAATGTCTCAATTATTTGATTATACCGTACTGCTCATTTTCGTCTTCGCTGAGGCAAAGCCAAAGTTGTATATTTTACAGAATTATGCTGTGGGTAGCCATTTTATCAATCAAGCAATTCATAATGTCTTCCAGATATCTTCAGCCACTTCGGGCAAGGGAGTTTCCATAAAAGACATTGAACAGATTATAGAAAACAATGTAACGGCCGACACGCCGACAAAAACAAAACCACTATCGATTCAGTCTACCATTACACTTCCACTCGTTGCAAATGGCGAGGACATCGGATATGCTTCCATGGTAAGTCACAAGCGTAATGCCTTTCATGATGAGGATATTCAGCAGTTTTTCCCCGTATGTTATTCACTAGCCATTGCGCTAAGGAATGCCCGTTTATTTCAATCAACAAAGGTATTGTCAATTACGGACAGTCTGACACACATATACAACCGACACTACTTTGACGATGCCATAGAAAAAGAATTTCTCCGCGCACGCCGATATAAGCATCCCCTCTCCATTGCCTTAATTGATATTGATAACTTTAAGGCAATCAACGACACCTATGGACATCCGGAAGGAGACAAGGTGTTACGTCAGTTTGCCAGTCGGGTAATGGAAACGATACGAAACACGGATATTCTGGCGCGTTACGGCGGCGAAGAATTTAGTGTTATTATGCCATTAACTGATATCGAAGAAGGCCTCGTAGTAATGGAGCGATTAAGGGTCATAATTGCAGGAAGCTTATTTCCCATCACACGCCGTGACATTCAACTCACCGCGAGTATTGGTTTATCTTCTCTATTTGGTCATCACATCACCTCAGCAAAAGAACTCATACGAGAGGCTGATTCAGCGCTGTACCTGGCAAAAAAAACCGGCAAGAACAGGGTGTGTATTTACACTTCCGAGAAAACTAAGACAAAAGGCGTTGCCGCTATTTCTTTAGAGAAAAGGGGGCTTCGCAGAGTAGCAGTTCATTTCCCGTTAAAATATGTCGTTTTACCGGAAGTTGATGAATTTCAAAATGAAGGCATTTCAAAAAATATCAGTATCAATGGACTGTGCTTTGAAACGGATAATAGAATTAAGCCCGGCACCTATGCCATGATCGAGTTCAAGGTCTCCCCGAAAAAGGCCTCAGTAAAAAGCGTTAAGATGCTCTATCAGGTGGTTTGGTCTGTGGAAAAGAACCATAAACAGCTTGTTGGAGCCCGGCTCGTTTCAAGCAGCAACGAGGTTGTGGACATTTTAAAGAGATTTCTGGAGGGATGAAGCGCGTATCAACAACAAGGAATTGGTCACCACGGATACAGAAGAAAAGGCCATGGCCAATCCTGCATATTCGGGTTTCAGGCTTATTCCAAAAAACGGATACAAAACCCCGGCCGCAATCGGAATCCCAACGACATTATAAAAAAAAGCCCAAAATAGGTTTTGTCTGACCTTAGACAACGTTTGTCGCCCCAGTTGAATCGACTTGACTACATCCATCATATCATTTTTTACTAAAACAATATCACCTGTTTCCTTTGCGACATCCGTTCCCGCACCGATGGCGATTCCCACATCTGCCTGAGCCAGTGCGGGCGCATCGTTAATACCATCTCCGACCATCCCTACCCTCTTGCTGTGCCTCTGGAAATCCTTTATGATTTCCCTCTTTTCGGCAGGGAGCACCCTGGCGCGATATTCCTCAATACCCGCTTCTGACGCTGCCGATTTTGCCACTTGCTCGCTGTCGCCGGTAATCATGACAACCCGTATATTCATTTGTTTCAACCGTGACACGACATCTCGTGCATTTCGCTTTATTCTATCCGTAAGACCAAGCACACCCATATATGCGTGATCGTGAGCGATATACATAAGAGATTTCCCAAGGGCATACAGTTCATTGGTCTTATCGTGCGCCTCGATTTTTATTCCGTGGGCGCTCAGAAGCCCTTCATTCCCAATGAATAAATCCTTTCCGTGATAGTGACAGACAATACCGCTACCAGTTTCTTCGCGAAAATCCTGAACGGCATCCCATCTTAACTTTCTTGCCTTCGCTTCTTCCACTACTGATTGGGCGAGCGGGTGATTCGAAAAAGCACACCCTGCAGCCGCAAGTTTAATCAGTTCTGATTCAGTAACAGCGCCCAAAGGAACGATATCGCTAACGACAAAATGCCCCTCGGTCATCGTCCCTGTTTTATCAAATACTATAGTATCCAGTCGTGCAATTCCCTCAAGGGCGCTGGCGCGTTTAATGAGTATGGAATGATCCAGCCCCACTCCACTTCCAACGAGAATAGCCGTTGGAGTAGCAAGTCCCATGGCACACGGACATGCAATCACCAACACGGCAATCGCCATTTTTAAAGCCCACAGAAAAGGCTGCTGCCCCGCAAAATTGTAAAACACAAAATACCAGCAAACGAAAGTCAATATTGACAAACCAATTACTACCGGGACGAATATGTTCGATACCGTATCTGCAAATCGCTGAATAGGGGCTTTATCCATCTGTGCCTCCTCAACCATATTAATAATCTGCGATAAAACCGTTTCTTCACCCACCCTTGCGGCCTTCACAACTAACACACCCGTTTTATTTATGGTCGCCCCAACAACACTATCGCCTTTTTGCTTTACAACCGGCATAGACTCACCCGTCACCATGGATTCATCCACAGATGAGATGCCTTCCACAACCTCACCATCCACAGGGATGGCCTCGCCTGCCCTGACGACAACCTTATCCCCCACGTGAATGGAGGAGGCATTGACCTCCAATTCTTTTCCTTCCGGTGACAGCAAACGCGCCTTATCAGACTGGAGTTTCATTAATTTTTGGAGCGCATGACTTGCCCTTCCCTTCACCCGTTCTTCCAGATATTTCCCGATGCGGATAAAGGCAATCAACATTACTGCTGTTTCAAAGAATGCATGGCCTGACATGCCAAAGATACCAAAAATTGCTAAAGTACTATAAAGGTAGGAAGCCAGAATGCCCATCGAAACAAGTACATCCATATTGGCAGAGAAGTTCTTAATAGACTTATAGGCGCTGATAAAAAAATCCATTCCTGGTCCCAGTAACGTTACGGTGGCAATAATCATCAGCACAGAAGGCATAGAGGCGTGAATTTTTTCAGGCATGGGGACATACATCAGCGCCATCATTACGATAGAAGCCAGGATGCTAAAAACAAGCCATCCCATCTGAATATGTGTCTTTGAAGCTTGGTCCAATCTGACTTGTTCCTTTGCCACATAACCGATATCCTTTACGTATTTTGTAATAGAGGACTTATTTGTAACATTGGAATCATAGGTAACAATCCCGGTTGCACTGGAGAAATTGACCCGGACAGACTTAATCCCTTTCAAATCTTTAAGTCTTCGCTCAATCGTCATAGCACAATTCACACAATGCATGCCGGAAATAGTAAATTTTATCGTTTGTTCAGCCATGGTTAGTTCACCGCAAAGCGCAGAGGGCGCAAAGGAAAATACGAAATAACGTACCACTTTAGTTCTTTGAAAAATGCCAAGGCTGGTTCAATATTGTAGACTTCGTCGTGAGCGCTCAGTCGAACGATTGAACCAGCGATTAAAACATGGAAAAAAAGAATTACCTAACCCCGGCAGGTTGGAAAATGTACAAAAAGGAGAAATGGAGAAGAAGGGGAATTGGAGAAAAAAACAAAATCGCAAAACATTTTATATCCATCTTTTCTCCACTTCTTCTTTTTTTGGTCTTTAAAACTTTGCGTACTTTGCGCCTCTGCGGTGAGTCGAACTACTACATTTTTTATCTGTGTTTATTCGCGCCCATTTGTGGCTAAATGGTCATTTTAATCAGCAAAAACCGTCACAAACTCAGGTTCCACAATACTACTGAGGATATCACATCGGGATATGACCCCTACTAAATTATCGTTTCTCACGACAGGCACACGGATGATATTATGTTTCGTCATAAGGTCTATAATCTCGTCGACTGGGGTGTTCTCGGTTACACATACGGGTTTCTTTGACATAATATCCTCAGCCGTTACCTGTTCTAATTTCTTCCCTTCTTTTATGGCCTTTAAAAGGTCAAACTCACTTACCACTCCAACAACCTTTCCTTTATTGTCCACAACAGGCAATCCGCTGTACATGCCGGATAATAATTTTATTGCTAAATCCCGGCCAATCGTATTCTTCTTTGCAGCAGTGACAATCTTATTCATAATATCTTTGGCTACCATAATACGTACCTCCTTTCAAATAAACATGATTACATCGTGCTAAAATGCAATACAACTATTCCCCTTATTTGCAAATTACACGTTTATGTCGGTTAGAACGAAAAGAAGCAATAACATCACCTTATTTCTCCCCAAGTATAATATAACTGGATGCTAAAATATTCTTGACTAAAGGAACATGTATTAAAAACTTGTCTATGCTAAATCTTCCCCGAAGGTAGACTATTTTCGAAATCTTAAAACCAGTCTGCCGTAGTATGTTTACAATCTTTCTGGCGCCGGTTACCCCTATGTGGGTTTCGTGAAATGGTATGGAAAACTTCCAAGGATTCTGAAATCTTGCAAGAGCTGCTATTCTGCGCACATAAAGGCTTAACTTATGCCTGTACAAATTATCTGTATGTATAACAAAAACCCCTTTGTCCTTTAAAATCCTGTATACCTCTTTTGTTATTGTCTCTTTCTCTCTTTCAGAAACATGTTCATAAAAATCAGCAGCCACAGCCTTATGAAAGCTCTCTCTCTGGAAGGGTAGCAATGTTGCATCCCCACATAAGAAATAGCTGTTTTTCCCCTTATTTCTCAGCAACCTCTGCCCTATCTTTAGACTATTAACGTTTATATCTATTCCAACGGGGGAAGTTCCTTTCAAACTGCAATGATATACAAATGTACCAATATTACAACCAATATCGATAACACGCTCATCACTCTGAACATTCAATACTCTAACAATTTCGAGAATTCTGTTTCTATGAGAATGAACCCACTCTGTATAGAGTCTAGCCTCGTCCAGGCTTAAAGGTTTTAGAATTTCCCTGGAGGTTTCTAAATCAAAGTAGATGGAACTCATAAGGGCATCATACCTTTCTTGAGAAGAGTAAAAACTTCTAAAAAAGGCAAGTTCAGCAGCTGCCCTGTAAGTACCACACTTTTTCAAGTATTCTTCATGTTTCACTTTCACAATTGAAAGATCAAAGACATTTTAATAGTAAACCTCCTACAATGCCTATTCTCTCCTTTACCTTTATCAACAATTTACCTAACAAACGAATTTAATTATACGGTCAATTCGTTGTTTGTCAAACATTAAGAAACGAGAAAACCCTTGATAACTCTTCTGTAAATTGATAACATTTAAAAACTAATTCAATGTACAAGGAATATCAATTAATTAGTTCCTCTCAATACTGACGCTCTATTAAAAAGGATTTGAATGTGAACCCTGTTATCGTATCTACAACTATTCTGGCAGTCCGAAAGGATGGGCAGGTCGCCATCGGTGGTGACGGCCAGGTTACCATGAACGCCGCCGTGGTTAAGCAGGATGCCAAAAAGATTCGAAGGCTTTACCACGACAAAGTCATCGTAGGTTTTGCCGGTTCATCGGCTGACTCATTTGCCCTCATGGAGAGGTTCGATGCCAAACTCGAACAATATCAGGGAAACGTCCTGCGCAGCGCCCATGAATTGGCCAAGGAATGGCGCACAGACAAGGTGCTGAGGCGGTTGGAATCTCTGCTTATTGTAGTAGATAAACAACACTCCTTTTTGATCTCCGGCGGCGGCGACGTTATTGAGCCGGATGATGGTATTATCGGCATTGGTTCAGGCGGTTCTTATGCGATTGCAGCAGCCAGGGCATTAATAAAACATACCTCGTTGAACGCAAAAGAGATCGTGGAAGAGTCCCTCAATGTTGCAGCGGATATTTGTGTGTATACCAATAAAAATATCAAGGTGGAGGAAATCAAGTAGTGAAGGAACTGACGCCGCGTAAGATTGTTGAAGAACTTGATAAATATATTATTGGTCAGAAAAATGCCAAACGTGCTGTGGCCATAGCCATACGTAACCGATGGCGCAGACAGCAGCTTTCCGATGAATTACGTGAAGAAGTTTTACCTAAAAACATCATTATGATTGGCCCTACGGGTGTTGGGAAAACTGAGATTGCAAGACGTATGGCTGCGCTCGTCAAGGCGCCTTTTCTTAAGGTAGAAGCATCAAAATACACCGAAGTTGGCTATCATGGCCGCGACGTGGAATCGATGATACGCGATATTACCGAAATCGGCGTAAACATGGTTAAGGCTGAAATGATCCAGAACGTTCAGGAAAAGGCTGAAAAAATGGCGGAGGAAAGACTCCTGGATTTGTTACTGCCCCCTGTACCAAAAAGTACCGAACCACCCAATGTTGAAGCCGAAGAACAGCGCTTAAGCACACGGGAAAAATTCCGGAAAAAATTGCAGGACGGAGAGATTGCCAATCGTACGGTGGAAATCACCATCCATGAAAAACCATATGTACTGCAAGGTATTGTGGCAGGAGTTGAAGAAATCGGCATGGATTTCCAAAACATGCTGGAGAAGGTGATACCACCACGCGCACAAGCACGAAAGGTCTCAGTTGCCGAGGCAAAAAGAATATTACTACAGGAAGAAGCTGAAAAACTCATCGACAAGGAAAAAGTCATGCAGGAAGCCATTCGCAGGACGGAATTATTTGGTATTATCTTTATTGATGAAATTGATAAGATCGCAGGCCGAGAATCCACACGTGGTCCAGACGTCTCACGGGAGGGAGTGCAAAGAGACCTGTTGCCAATTGTAGATGGTACTACGGTAAACACACGGTACGGAATGGTTAAAACAGATCGCATTCTTTTTATTGCCGCAGGCGCATTTCATGTATCCAAACCGTCCGACCTAATCCCTGAACTTCAGGGGCGATTCCCCATCAGGGTGGAATTAGAGGATCTCGGTAAAGAGGAATTTTTACGGATATTAACCGAGCCCAAAAATGCCTTGATCAAACAATACAAGGCGCTTCTGGAAACTGAGGGAATCAAGGTACGATTTGAAAATGACGCCATCGAGGCTATTGCAGACATTGCCGTACAGGTCAACAAACGCACCCAGAACATCGGCGCACGAAGGTTGCACACCGTGATGGAAAAACTCGTGGAAGACGCATCCTTTGATGCCCCCAATATGGACGGCGCAGAGGTTGTTATCAATGCAAAATATGTGCAGGATAAGTTACAGGCAATAGCAAAAGACGAGGATTTGAGCCGATATATTCTTTAGTCTTTTAATAAAAATATGAGTAAAGAAGGAGAACCGGGGGGAGTGGAGAAATGGAGAAAAGATGAATAAAACATGTTTTAAGATCTTTTCCCCTGTTTCTCCCCTTTTCCCCCTTTCTCCTTTTTATATTTTTTCCTGATGAAACCAACCGTTGCCCATGCCATTAACAACTATCTTGGACTATCTGAAACCTTCATATATTCGTACCTCACAAATATAAAAAGATATAAGCCAATTGTTTTAACTACACAGATAACCCATTTAGAACAGTTCCCTTTTCGCCCCATATACGATTGCTCCAAAATTAACCGTTATTCATGGTGGTGGTTCAGAGACAGATTTGGGTACTATCTGTATCTCAATAAAAAAGAATATTTTGAACATATTCTGTATTTCAAATATGTTTTAAAAAAAGAAAAGGCTCGTCTCGTACATGCGCACTTCGGGCCGCAAGGCGTTGCAATGATTCCCATAAAACGACGGCTTAAACTGCCGCTTATCACAACTTTTTATGGATTCGATCTAACCCAATTACCTCGCGAGAATATGTGGAATAAGGCATATCAGAGGCTATTTAAGGAAGGAGACCTGTTCCTTGTTGAAGGGAATAACATGAAACGATCCCTCATGGAAATTGGATGCGCCGGCGAAAAAATCGTGATACAGCATATCGGGGTTGACACAGAAAAAATCAATTTCAAGGAAAGGACATTCCCTTCTGATTGGAAAATTGTTATCCTATGCTGCGGGAGATTTGTCGAAAAAAAAGGGCTTATATATGCCTTACAGGCTTTAAAACTTTTAATATCCAAAAACCCACAGATCGAATTCAGGATCATCGGTGATGGTGTATTACGAAATAGTATCGGATCTTTTATTAAGGAAAACAATCTTAGTCCATACGTCTATCTTTTGGGTTATCAACCCCATCGTGTTTTTGTGGAAGAATTAAAAAAGGCGCATATTTACATACAACCCAGCGTAACTGCACAAAATGGAGATAGTGAAGGTGGCGCGCCTACCACTCTTTTAGAGGCTCAGGCAGCGGGAGTTCCTGTACTATCGACATATCACGCAGATATACCAGAAATCGTAGTTAACGGGAAAAGCGGATTTCTTGTGCCAGAACGGGATGCTCGTGCCCTTGCTGAACGTCTGGAATATCTTATTGACCACCCCGAAGAGTGGTCGACTATGGGCAGGGAAGGCAGGAGGCATGTTGAAATGAATTATAATATCTGTAAAGAGACTGAAAATTTAGAAAATATATACGACTCTTTAATTACAAAATAACCCTATCGTATAGGAATTTTCATTTTATTTATGCGGGTTATACGATGTATGGCATAGAGAATCCCCCGTGTAGGACAAGCGTCCCCGCT
>JACRII010000204.1 GCA_016235875.1 Planctomycetota bacterium | reverse complement strand
GTCATGATGATTTCCTTTGCCGGATGTAATCCTCCAACAAGCTCGACAACGACCTGGATGTCGGGGTTGTTTAAAAGTACCTTTGCGTCGTTTGTAAAAAGAATTTCAGGCGATAAATTTAGCTTGTTTTTCACATCCGGGTTACTATCGGCAATCCCCTTTAACACGGGAATGCAGTCAAGCTTTTCCAGGAGAGGAGAATCTTTTTCCAGAAGAATCTTTGCGACTCCCGTCCCGACCGTTCCCATACCGATAAGACCCACATTGAAAGTTTTCATAATTATATGTATTCCTTAAAGCGGCGTGGCCGCAAACAAAATAGTGAAAAGTGAAGATGTGTGGCAGGTGACAGGTGACGTTTTGCTCGTCACCAGTCACACGTCACTATTTCCAAGAACTTAAAATGAGAGTTTACTATAACGGATGAAATTGGTTATTTCAATAAAATTTGTTAATGCAAGGAATTCCTTTGTATCCCTTGTTAGTCTAATTTTACTTGTAATGTTTAAATGGGTCTGATAAGATTATTTCGCAAGTTTGTATCCAATGGTTTCATATAAGGTTCGGTGGAAATGGCGGTAAGCTTTAAACAAAGAGATATTATTTCTATCCGACATTTTAACAAAGAAGAGTTGTTGTATATCCTTGATCTGGCAAGTCGAATGGAGCAAACGGATCATACGAATATACTCAATGGGAAGGTGCTTGCCTCATTGTTTTTTGAGCCTTCAACAAGGACAAGGCTGAGCTTTGAGTCGGCCATGAAGCGGTTAGGCGGAGTGGTAATTGGCTTTGCAGAGTCAGGGGTTTCATCAGTAGCCAAGGGTGAATCGTTAAGTGACTCTGTAAAAATTATAGAAGGCTATTGTGATATCATCGTTTTACGACACTACCTCGAAGGTTCTGCACAGTTAGCAGCAGATGTTGTTGATGTGCCTGTAATCAATGCCGGGGACGGCGCAAATCAACACCCAACTCAGACTTTTTTGGATCTTTATACAATCCAGAAAACAAAAGGAACATTAGAAGGACTCACTGTTGGATTTTTAGGTGACCTGAAATACGGCAGGACGGTGCATTCACTTGCTTACGCCCTATCGTATTTTGGTGCTGAGATGTTTTTTGTTTCACCGCCCGGTTTGAGGATGCCCAGAGATTGTATGGATGAACTCAAGGATCGAAAGGTAAAATGTCATGAAAATGAGTCACTTCTTGGGATAAGTAAAAAACTCGACGTGATTTATTGTACAAGGATACAGAAAGAGCGGTTTGCCGACCCTGTAGAATTTGAAAAGGTTCGTGGGGTATACAGGCTGAGTAAGTCGATGCTTGAGGAAATAGGAATTAAGGATGATTTAAAGATATTACATCCTTTGCCCCGTGTAGATGAGATGGACGGAAGCCTGGATAAAACAGATTTCGCCGTGTATTTCCATCAGGCGCGCAATGGTATACCCGTTAGGAAGGCCTTATTGGCGGCTGTTTTAGGAGCTGCAGAATGAAACAACTGGACGTTTCTGCAATCAAAGATGGATCGGTGATTGACCATATTGACAATAAAAGTACTTTAAAAGTTGCTGAAATCCTAAACATTCAGAATGAAGAGCAGGTGGTGCTTGTGGGTATGAATTTAGAGAGTAAGTTTTTGGGTAAAAAAGGAATAATAAAGATTGGCGGGAAGATTATTGATCAAAAAGAAGTAAATAAGATTGCGCTCATTGCGCCTAATGCAACCGTTAACATTATTAAAGATTATGAAGTCGTTAAAAAATTCCCGGTGGTTGTTCCAGAGGTTATTGAGAATATTGTTAAATGCTTTAATCCTAATTGTGTAAGCAACTATCACAATCTGGAGCCTAAACTGCATGTAGTTAATAAAAATCCTATAAAATTACGATGTCATTATTGTGAACGTGTTATGAATTCAAAAGATATTGTATTGATTTGAATTTTTTCGGAGAAATTAAAATAGCCTGATACATCATTAACCGACATGATATATCAGGCTATCATTGCAAACTCTCTCATATCGTTACATCACCTCCTCCATATAAATTTCTCTAGAGATTTATAAAATTAACAGTAGCGATTTATTGTTCCAATCACTCCATAATTTACTTGTCCCGTGTTGCTTTTATCGCTACTGATATTTTCAAAGAACTTGGAATTGGGGGTAATTAACATATAACTTCTACTTAAAACTTGCGGTGTTCTTATTTCATATTATTTGGCACCTTAGGGAACGTTGAACCCTAATTATAGGCCCCCAATTCCAAAACAATTATATCACAAGAAATAAATTTTACAAACCTGCATGGGAAATATAATGAAATATATTATAAGTATTTAGAAGCTAGAATTTTATAATTAAACCATTATTTAGTCTGTTTGTATAAAAAAACAGCCGGAGGTGGAAGAAAAGGAGACCAGCGTTGGGGCGCTAGTAGGGCTTTGCCCTGAAACCACCTTCGGCTCTACAATATTTTATCATATTTTAGAAAAAATTACAAATTGCCGGAGATTTGGCATTGATTTGTAATTTTATCAGAAAAAAATAGTCTCCTGTGAAGTTTTTTCCTTGCGTCCTTTGAGTCTTTGGAGTGGGTTGAACTGCTACTATTAAAGCAAGTGTAAAAATCACTTGTCCTGTGTATGTAAATTATTGTACTATCTTTAGTATATTTAGTTCAAAAACGCTGGAGAATTTAATTTGTTACAGGTAATTACATCGATAGAGGATATTAAACAACGAATCAAAGCTTTTAAAGAAAATCAATTATCCATTGGTTTTATTCCCACAATGGGCGCATTGCATGAAGGGCACTTGAGTTTGGTAAGGCAGGCAAGAAAAGAAAACGATAAAGTCGTTGTAAGTATTTTTGTAAACCCGTTACAATTTGGAATAAATGAAGATTTTACACAATATCCAAGGGCGTTTGATAATGACTGCAAACTCCTTTCAAAAGAAGGTGTAGACATAGTATTCAATCCAAAAGCGCCAGAAATATATCCAAATGGATTTTGTACATCGGTTATAATGGAACACCTTGAAGACAAACTGTGCGGCAAATCACGTCCAGGGCATTTTCGTGGTGTTGCTACGATTGTGCTGAAATTGCTCAATCTGATAAATCCCGATATTGCTTACTTTGGACAAAAAGACTTCCAGCAAACGGTCGTTATCAAGAGGGTGGTTGCCGATTTAAATTTAGATGTCAATATAAAGGTACTTCCAACGATAAGGAACAAGGAAGGGTTGGCCTTGAGTTCCAGAAATGCCTATCTCAGCGAGACCGAAAAGAAGGACGCCCTTTGTCTGTATAAGGCGCTGATAAGAGCGCAGACGATGGTAAATGCAGGTACTAAAAATACCAAAGAAATTACAGCGGAAATGGAGAAAATTATTAATAATAGTAAATCAGCCAAGATAGATTATATTTCAATTGTTAATCCAGAAACACTTGAAGCCGTGCCTGAAGTGCAACATGGTGACGTTGCAGCTCTGGCAGTCCGGATCGGCAAGACGCGCCTGATTGACAATATAATCCTGTTTTTTCTTATTGCTGTAATGTGGATAAATTTAAATGTACAGGAAATTCAAAGTTGCAGTGGTAGTGCGAACTTTAGTTCGCATAGGATGTAAGCGAACTGAAGTTCGCGCTACATTGAACGTCTGTAACAGGTCATAATCGTGTTTGAGGAAGATAATAAGATGTCAAAAGAATTTGATTGCCGTTTTTTTGCCTCAGAAAAACCCTGCCAATTTAAGCTCGATTGTCCCATAGACAGCGCCTGCCCCAAATACCAACCCATGGGGAAACGTATATTAATTATCAAACTGGCTGCAATTGGGGATGTGTTGAGAACCACGCCCATCCTTCCTGTTTTAAAAAAGAAATATCCACAGTCTTATGTTACCTGGATTACGGATAAATCTTCATTGCAAGTCCTGGAGGAAAATCCTTACATTGATCGTTTACTAACGGCAAATTACGAAAACGCCTTGCGTCTCCAGGT
>JACRII010000202.1 GCA_016235875.1 Planctomycetota bacterium | reverse complement strand
CTAACCGCTTGGTGTGGTTGTGCTGTGAAGATTTCATGTCGCTTTATTATATCATTCAATTTTACCATCGCAACCGATTTACCCTCTTTTTCTGGCTAAATACTAAGAAAAACTGTATGCTGCATTCTCGGACAGCCTGTTTCAAATTGACAAAGTATATCTGAAAGGATAAGTTCAAGGACGCATCTTTGCCATTACGAAAGACGAGGATTACTTGCAAAGCCTTGATAAACAAGCCAAAGTCCATGATTTGGAAAACAGATTGACCAACTTGTCTATAAACCATACGGACTAACGGCAGAAGAAATTGAAATAGTGGAGGGGGAAAGATGAAAAAAGCACGAATATACCTAGACAATTGTTGTTATAATTGTCCGTATGATGATCAGTCATTCAAGGCAATCAGACTCGAAGCAGAAGCTAAACTTTATATACAGGACAATATAAGGAATGGGAAAATAGAACTGGCATGGTCTTTTATGCTGGATTTTGAAAATTCCGCCAATCCATACGAAGAACGGAAAGAATCAATTGAAGAATGGAAGGTATTATCTATGGAAAATATTAAAGCTATTGAAGAAGTCAGAGACCTTGCAAAAAGACTGGAAATGGCTTATACTATAAAACCGAAAGACGCTCTCCATCTAGCATGTGCTATCGAGACAAAAAGCCAATACTTCTTAACCACAGACAAGATTCTTCTAAAGAAAGCATCACAGTTAAAAGAAATTACCGTCATAAATCCTGTAGATTTTATTATAATTTGGGAGGAAAAATGAAAACAGATACCATGATACGATACGAGGGTATGAAAGCCCTACGCGAGAAACTGGGCATTGTAGAGGCAGAACGGTTTATCAGTCTTATTCTCAGAGAAAGCTTTGATTACACAGAATGGCAGCGTGATCTATGGAAGGATAAAAGCATTGATGAACTATTTAATGCCGCCAAGGCATATGCCTCCGGAAAAGAGTAATTTTTACGATTTCCAATAAATACTGACTAAAGAGGCGCGGATTCGTGAGTACTAAAAGCACATAAAGCAGACGGTACACAATCTAGAGCCTTTCCGGAATTCGGGGAGGCAGAATTCGGCAAATTCGGGGGACACCGTATTTAATTCTATGAATAAAATATTTGGTATGGTATCTCAGGAATTAAGGATTACGTCAGTTGAGTATCTTAAGAGATAAATTTTTACAAGGATTAGAGGGGAATTTTATTACTGCCCAACTTTGGGCGCTCTTCCGAGTTATTCAGGTTAGGATAAAATGAAAAGATTCTTTATTACACTCGTATTTCTCTTACCAATCCTCACATTATTTACGGGTGAGGCACACGCACAACAGGAAGAAAAATTCTTTGACGTTGTGGGTGAAATCGCCTATGGAGAGGAATGTCTGAAGACGTGGCAAATCGACGAGGCTTCTGCTATTGCCAATAAACTGCTTTCAACTGCGGCAGAAAATCCTTATGTGTGTTTTTTTGCAGGTGAGGTACGCTTTTACGAGGGGAACTACCGGGAGTCATTATCTTTTTTAAAAGAGGCACAGGAAGAGCCGGGCATTGCACACAATGCCCAGGAATTTTATGACTTCGTAGATAAGATTTATCAAACTACGAATAAGTTTAAAGAGGTCAAAACCGAACACTTCCTGTTTCGCTATGCGGAAGATAAGGATGCCATACTGGTCGATTATGCCTTAAATACCCTTGAAAAGGCTTATAATGCAATTGGGAACGACCTTAGTTGTTTCCCAAAAGAACCTATCCTCGTCGAAGTATTCCCCGATGCAGAAAGCTTTTGTACGATTTCGACGCTTACCAAAGAAGAAATAGAAACCTCCGGAACCGTAGCAATTTGTTTATTTAATCGCGTAATTATCACGAGTCCACGCCTCCAGCCCAGAGGATATCAATGGCTCGATACGCTTACCCATGAGTATGTACACTACGTAATAATGAAAAAGACGTACAATCGCGTGCCCATTTGGCTCCATGAAGGGATTGCAAAGTATGAAGAAAAACGCTGGCTGGAAAATATAACTCCGAAACTGCCTGTTTCTTTAGAAAGCCTGATGGCCGAGGCTGTTGAAAAGGATTATTTTATCACGTTTGAACAAATGCACCCATCGCTGGCAAAGTTAAAAAAGAGAGAGGATACCGCCCTGGCCTTTGCCGAAGTTTTTACTGTAATCGATTACATATTCAACCGCGGTGGTTATCCTTTGCTTGTATCTATTCTGGACGGCATCAAGAGCGGAAAATCAACGGAAGACGCGGTATCATCAGCAACAAGTGCTTCTTTTGATGAATTTGAAAAAAGTTGGCTGCAAGAACTGAAACAGAAAAATTTTCGGAGGATTCATGGTATCCAGATACTTCCCACAAAGCTTAAAGAATCCTCTAAAATAGTAGATGACGTAGAAAGTGTTGCTGAAATAGAGGTGAAAGACGCCCGGAAATATGCCATACTGGGCGACCTCTTGCGTCACGAAGGATTACATGGCGCGGCAATCGTAGAATATGAAAAGGCATTCAGGAAGGCAGGCAATATCTCCCCACAAATTCAGAACAAATTAGCGACAGCTTACATCATGGATACACAATATAATAAGGCTGAGGAAATCCTGAATATCTCCCTTGAATACTATCCAGAATACACCACCACTTATATTTCACTCGGTGAACTCTATCAGAGGAAAGGCGAATATGATGCAGCCATAGAGATTCTGTCACAAGCCAACCACATCAATCCCTTCAATCCCATCATCCATAGGAATCTTGCATTATTATACGATAAGCTGAACAGAAAAGAGGATGCTGCGACCGAACTAAAAAGACTGATGCTATTAGGAAAATAAAATACGGGCAGGCAATGTGTTTGTTATGATTTGTGTAAATCCGCGTTCATTCGTGGTTCAACAACTACTACGCAGTCTTTCTGTATTTTTGCGCCAACAATGGCACTTCACCACGCACGACTGCCGGTGTAACCAGAAAAGAGGATTCCCCTTTGTTGGAAGGCAAATGATACATGGCATCCAGCATAAAATTCTCAAATATCGACCTTAATGCCCTTGCGCCAGTCTTCTTTTCAAATGCCTTTTTGCTGATTTCTCCTAATGCTTCATGAGAAAATTCTAACCTGGCTTCTTCCATTTCAAAGAATTTCTGGTATTGCTTGACCAGGGCATTCTTTGGTTCTGTCATGACCTTGATCAGGTCATCCTGCGTTAGCGGCATCAAAGGTGCAGTGATGGGCAGTCGTCCTATAAACTCTACAATCATTCCATAGTCAATAACATCCTCGACTTCCACTTTACTCAAAATGTCAGCAAAGGATTTTTCTCCTTTATCAACTTTTTTTGCATCGAACCCTATATTTACTTTCCCGATCCTCCTCCTGATAATATCCTCTATTCCTGTAAACGTGCCGCCGCAAATAAAGAGGATATCCTTCGTATCCATTTGAATATATTGTTGTTCCGGATGTTTTCTTCCACCCTGAGGAGGCACATTTGCCACGGTACCTTCTAACATTTTCAGCAATGCCTGCTGTACCCCTTCACCGGAGACATCCCTTGTGATTGATGGATTCGGACTCTTTCTGGCAATTTTATCAATCTCGTCAATATAGATAATTCCCTGCTGTGCACGCTGAAGATTGAAATCCGCATTTCTTAACAAGGCCAATAATACATTTTCCACGTCTTCACCCACATACCCGGCCTCAGTGAGTGTCGTTGCATCTGCGATTGCAAAAGGAACATCAATTATTTTAGCGAGGGTACGCGCCAGGAGGGTTTTCCCGGAACCGGTAGGTCCTACAAGCAATATATTACTTTTTTCTATTTCAACTCCATCCTTACTGGAACTGGCAATCAAACGCTTATAGTGGTTGTAAACTGCAACGGCAAGCGTCTTTTTTGCCGTATCCTGGCCTATGATATATTCATCCAATCGTTCCTTGATCTGTGAAGGGATCGGTATTTTTCCCAGGGGTTTGTTCAGAACTTGTTTTTGATCTTTTTTGAGAAGCGCATGGCATGCCTCTACACATTCGTTACAAATAAAAATGTTCGTATCGCCTTGAATTAAACGGTTTACTGCTTCATAACTCCTTCCGCAAAAGGAGCAACTCATTTTTTCTCCACTGGCTTTTTTAGCCATAGGTTCTTACCTCACAAAATGACAAAGTGATATATCCGGGAAAAAGTAAAAATAATGTTAACAAACGATCTGGTAAGATGCAAACTTTTTTTAATTGCCATGCCCAGAACCCCATGATACTGTAACCAAACATAAAATATTCGCTTTATGGATATAATAATTAATATTTTATTGAATTTTAAGCGTATTGTTGGTATCATTTCTACTTGTTTTGTATACATATCAAATTTATTGTGAGGAGCATCATGGCAAGCGGTTTTAGCGGGAAAAAAAAGCATAGGTTAAACAGGAAGAAGTATCTTTTAAAAAGGCGCAGAAGGAAACACGAGGGCGTTTAATATTGAATCTTTGCATGTAAATAATCCAGATTGCTTATTTGTTAAAAAATTCGCGGTTCAAGTTTAAGTTATTTTAATTATTTTCATGATGTCAATACCTAAAAACGGTACATGTGTAATCCGTACCAACCCATAAATAAACGTGGGACGGTGGTATTCAAGCCAGACAAGACATTCCTTTTATTTTGTCAGTTACTAATTATCGTCGTTGTTTCCGCACTCATATACTTATATACCCTGGGAAACGATTTTGCCTACGATGATAAGTTTACCATTACGAATAATTATCTGATAAGGTCGTGGCACAAGATACCCACGATCTTTACCAATGATTATTTCACATCCTCTGGTGAACTCAGTTATCGCCCCGTCGTTACGTTATCTTATTTTATCGATTACTTCTTCTGGCAGCTAAATCCTCTCGGATACCATCTCACGAACCTGCTTCTCCACAGCCTCAATTCGGTGCTTTTATTTTTCCTGTTTACCCGTTTATTTAGCGTAATCAGAGGCGAACCAGACAAAGCATTAAAATCTTTCTTCCCACAGAATCCAGAAGCGAGTATTTCAACAATACAAGCGGTGAAAATCTCCGTACCTTTTATGGCCAGCCTTATTTTTTGTACTTATCCCTTACTTACAGAGGCTGTCAATGCCGTAAGCTATCGCGAAGATATTATGGCTGCTACCTTTTACTTTGCCGCATTTCTTTTCTATCTCAAGACCCATCAGCGTCAATCTGTTTTGTGGTATGGAATCTCTCTTATATGCTACTTCCTGGGGCTTTTTTCCAAGGAAATGGCCGTTACTTTTCCAATACTCATCGGCCTGTACGATGTCATGAGGTACGGTAAGGCATTATTTACCTTTAAACGCATCCGTTACCACATCGGCTATATCTTGATAACCGTTTTTTACATTACGCTGCGCTTCGTATTCTTACACAACCCTACAGAATCTTACATACCGTATCCACAGAATAGCCTCTGGATAAACTTTCTGACCATGTCAAAAGTCGTCGCTTCTTATATAAAGCTCTTATTTTTCCCTGTGCACTTAAATGCCGACTATGTCGTCCCAAACACTTCTTCTCCTATAGAATTATCCTTTATCCTGTCATTCCTGCTCATCGGTTCTGTAATGGTAATTACCTACAGACTGTTTTTTTATTCAAAGACTTTGTTTTTCTCTATTCTATGGTTTTTCGTTACCTTGCTTCCTGTGTTAAATATTATTCCTATAGAAAATATAATGGCTGAACGGTATCTTTATATACCCCTTGTTGGATTTTGCATTCTCGGAGGTCAATTAGTCAGTCTCATACCCGGATCAGGTTTAAAATCTGACATCCTAACTTCCTGGAGTTTTCCATTTATTATCAGCATTGTTTTGACAGGGTTCTGCTGGCAAACGTGCAACAGAGCTAAAATCTGGTTCGATGAACTTTCGCTATGGTCTACAACTGTTATAGACTCGCCCCAAAGTTCGCGCGCCCACAACAATCTGGGTGTTTTGTATAAAAAAATGGGGTTCATAGATGCCGCAATGAAGGAATACAATACCGCTATTCAAATCAGGCCTGATTATTCGGAGGCACATGGCAATATTGCCAATGTGTATATGAATAAAGGCTTAAGTATTTTGGATAAACGGGTCTTATCGAAGACGATTGATAATCTTGCTAAGGCATATGTCGACGAAGGACATCTTAAAAATGCAATTGCAGAATACAAAAAATCCATCGAGATCAGCCCATTCAATGAAACTGCCCATTTTAATCTTGGTGTGACATACGGGAAGCTGGGATTAACGAATGAAGCCGAGATTGAATACAAGAATGTAATCCAGCTTAACAATAACAATCCTCATGCCCACAATAACCTGGGGAATATTTACGAAGACAGGAATTTGCTGGACAATGCCATGACAGAATACAAACTTTCAGTTTCAATCGACCCGGAAAGCCCAATTACTCACAACAATATGGGAAATGTATATGTTAAAAAAGGTTCATTTGATGAGGCCATTATGGAATACAAACTCGCAACAAAATATGACCCAAAGGGCATTATTTATCACGAAAATTTGGGCAATACCTATACTAAAAAAGGACTTATAGAAGAATCGATTGCTGAATTTGAATTGATCGTGAATATGTATCCTGAAAATGCCAACTCCTACGTAAGCCTTATTACCTTATATTGGAATTACAAAAGGGACAGCCGAAAGGCAATCCATTATTTGAAGGAATTGTCTGTCCTTGAACCGGATCAAAGTGAAGCCATCAATAAAATGATTGAGAAACTTGGGGTAAAAGAATAGAGGCTTCTCATATACAAAATTAGTTGTTTTTTTAATGGCAATCATATATTATCCATCATTATTCAACCATGAATTTACCCAAAGGAAGGAACATGGATAGGAAAACTTTGCGCTTAATATTTATGGGAGGTGGATTATGATGTCAGATTTTTTAAAAAAGGCGATAAACTTTGGATTTGGAGCATTGTTAATAACGAGAGAGAACGTCGAAGAAATTATTGATGATTTGGTAAAAAAGGGAGAAATCAAGGCAGATGAAGCAAAGGCACAGGTAAAGGAGTTATTTAACAAAGTCTTATCGAGCAAAAAAGAAATTGAATCCAGGATTGAAGAGATTGTGGAAAAGGCGCTTCATAAACTGGATATTCCAACGCGGCGTGAACTCCAGGAAATGCAGAGAAAACTCGATGAGATTATAAAAAGACTGGAATCCAGAGAAGAATAAGAAAGAATTTACCACGGAAAACCCTGGCGCGGCCTCTGGCCGCAACCAAAAGGTGATTTTTGGTCTATTATAAGGTATAGTAGTGTCCTAGTAAATAATAATCAGACAATTTAGAGGACACTACTATGAAGTTGATGGAATTATACCGAGACAGGATCATGGG
>JACRII010000201.1 GCA_016235875.1 Planctomycetota bacterium | reverse complement strand
TTAGCTTGCTGGATGAGTAAGTCTTGACTGCTCTTTCTTTTAATCAACATCAATACAGCAATGACAATCATTAGAGTGGCAATTGAAAGAAACAATGTAGCCGTGGAGACCATGTACGTGAGGCGTGAGCTAAAGTAAGCACTCAGCGTGCCTGTAGCGCTAAAGAGAGCGGCAGTTTTTAATTTGATCGTGCCCCGCTGGTTATGAAGTGCCGCACCAATCATGCTCGTTACTCCAACAATAGCCAACGACATATCGACGGCATGATGAGCTTCAACACCAAGAACATAAACGAGAACTGGAACAAGAATGATTGAACCGCCGCCACCAATCAAACCAAGAGATATTCCTATTAATGCGCTCAAGATTAAACCTGCTGCCAGATAAATTTCCACTCACACTCCTTGAATTGTTGTCCAATGGTCAGATAAGAACTTGTTTCCAGAAACTTTAAAAAATCATGGAAAAATCACGTGAATTATAATATTTTAAAATGTATAATTACGTGATTATTCATATTTATTTTACAATGAGTTCACATGAGAATACAACCACAGGTTTCACGAATGATACAAATTTTTTCTATTTGCACGATCTGTGCAATGTGTCTAAGTGCTCGCTACGTACCGGCGGACTGAAAAATCTTGATATTGAAATCCAAGAAGACTAATTTTTAGGAGGTCTCAAATAATGAAAATGATTATTAATAAAAGGCCTTTATTAATCCTATTTCTAATTTTTATCAATCTCGTTTTCATTGTAAATGTATTATCCGCGACAACGTGGCCGACAGAGACAGTGGTTAAAGAAAAATATTCCCAACATTTTTATTCACGGGCAATCACAATTGATACGAATGGCCATCCTCACATTGTTTATGGAGGCACCAATCTTTACTATGCATATCATGACGGTAGTAAATGGCATATTGTGACAGTGGATTCATTATCCGGAGTAGGCGGGTATGCCTCAATAGCGATGGACAAATCAGGCAAGGTACACATCGGTTATTACGATCAAACGAATAACAACCTCAAATATGCTACCAATGCCTCTGGCTCATGGAAAACTGTTATAGTGGATAACAGTGGGAAAATAGGCGGGTATACCTCCATAGCGATTGATACTTCAAGTAAGGCACATATCAGTTATTATGATGATTTTAACGGTGATCTCAAGTATGCCACGAATGTTTCTGGCTCATGGGTAACAGCTACGGTAGATAATAACGGAGACGTGGGGGCGTATACCTCCATAGCAGTAGACGCATCAGGCAAGGTGCATATCAGTTATTATGATCTTACTAAGAAAAACCTCAAATATGCCACGAATGCCTCCGGGGCATGGTTAACAGCAACTGTGGACAAAGGCGAATGGGTAGGTGGATACACCTCCGTAGCAGTAGACACATCAGGCAAGGTACACATCAGTTATTATGATCTTACTAAGAAAAACCTTAAGTATGCCACGAATGCCTCTGGCTCATGGATATTGTCTACTATAGATAATAGCGGAAATATAGATGGATATACCTCCATAGCAGTGGACACAGCGGGTAAGGTGCACATCAGTTATTATGATATCACTAACGGTAGCATCAAGTATGTCACCAACACCTCTGGTAAATGGATAACAGCTACGGTGGATAGTAGCATAAGTGTAGGTGAGTATACCTCCGTAGCAGTGGACACAAAGGGTAAGGTACACATCTGTTATTATGATAGCATTAACGGTAGCATCAAGTATGCCACCAATATTCCCGGTTTATGGACAACTGAAACTGTGGACAGTGGTGAAAATGTAGGAGCATATACCTCCCTAGCAGTGGACACGTCTGGGAAGGTGCACATAAGCTATTATGACAGCACGAAAAATGACCTCAAGTATGTTACCAATACCTCGGGATCATGGGTAATCAAAACTTTGGACAGTAAAGAAGGCGTAGGCGAGTATACTTCCATAGCAGCAGACAGATTAAACAAGGTACACATAAGCTATTATGATAACACGAACGGCGATCTCAGATACGCCACTAATGCCCCTGGTTTATGGGCAACCGAGATTGTCGATAGCAGTGGAAATGTAGGAGAGTTTACTTCCGTAAAAGTGGACGCATCTGGCAAAATACATATAAGCTATTATGATTGCACTAACGGCGATCTCAAGTATGCCACCAATGCTTCCGGTTCGTGGACAACTAAGACTATTGACAGTGATGGAGATGTAGGAGAGCATACTTCTATAGCAGTGGACACATCTGGCAGGGTGCATATAAGTTATTATGATAGCACAAAAGATGTTCTCAAATATGCTACCAATGCCACGGGTGCCGCTGGTTTATGGGCAACCACGACGATTGATAGCGATGGCGATGTTGGGCAGTTTACATCCATAGCGATAGACCTATCAGGCAAGGCGCACATAAGCTATTATGATTATGCGAATGGTGACCTCAAATATGCCACGAATACCTCTGGTTCGTGGGTAACCAAGACAGTAGACAGCAGCGGAAACGTAGGCGGGTATACTTCCATAGCAGTAGACACATTAAACAAGGTGCACATCAGCTATTATGATTATACTCATGGTGACCTCAAGTATGCAACCAATGCTTCCGGTTCGTGGGTAACCAAAACTGTGGACAGTAGTGGAAATGTCGGCGGCTATACCTCCATAGCAGTGGACGCATCAGGCAAGGCGCATATAAGCTATTATGACGATACTAACTTTGACCTCAAGTATGCAACCAATGCAGATTAGCAAGCAATACAAATCTATTTGCACGTTTCAGATAGTTTATATTGTATTTACAGAAATTATTAAGGGTGTTTTTAACAAAAGGGTTAATTTTAAAGTGATTAGATTTGTCATTCTAGGTTAATGACTGAATCACGCATGGAAAAAAAATCCCTCCTTAACCTTAGTCCTTTGTTTGGCGTTTTCCCTCTTTGCCATAGTGCTTTGGGTGCTCCATTATTAACTAAAAGAGTATCACTACCATGATGTGCTGCAACAATTAAAGCTACTCCCAGCTCAGCGCCTTCTCAATATTTGAATCCTCTGGTATAATTATTAAATTATAATTTTTCTTTTTAGGATTGTTAACAATGGCAAATAGCACAAAACTCAGCATGACGTCACTACGAGTTTCCAATCACCTGGCTCGGCTGGTGCTTGTTACTTTCATTTTGACGTTCATAGTGACTAGGGTACTTGTCTTTTTGATTATGTCCCGTCGAATGCCTGATCTCTACCTGCAGTTGGGCGGAACGCATGTTCACCATCTCAACTATGGCATTTTTCTCCTTGCTGGTGTTGGCGCATATCTGTTGTTTTGGCACCCGATTGGGAGAAGATTAGAAATAGCGGCGATAATTTATGGAAGTGGTATGGCATTAACATTTGATGAGTTTGGAATGTGGCTACATTTGGGAGGCCCATACTGGCAACGGGCAAGTTTGGACGCTATAACGGTGCTTTCCGCCGTGTTCGGCCTGATTGCTTTTGCTCCTTCATTTAAACGGTTTCACTTTCAGCATTGGACAGGGGCTGTTGTCGTCGCTGTAGCGGTAGGTATCTTCTTTTTCATGCTTTTTGAGTCATTTAAATATGTCGGTAAAATTGTTGGTCCAAAACTCCAGGAAATTGATACCACATCACCTCCGTAACTATCATCACAGGAAAGGATAAATAATGAAAGTCTCTAAGAATATTTTCTTTGGTCTTGCGTTAGTTTTATTCATCACCATTACGAGCTGGGCAGAGTCAGACAAAAAACTCATACCTCAAGGAGACATTCTTTCCCCTTCTATTTTCCCAAACGGCCAACGCCCTTTCTTTTGTCTCACCGCCTTGAATGAAAATATCGACTCAGAGGATTCTCGATTTAAAAAACTCAAGCAATGGTACGAAGCAACAACCCACAGCAGTTCTACCTTTACCGTGGGCTTTCAACCATACGGAGTGGCCTTTGATGGTACCAACATCTGGGTGACGAATTCTGGTAGCGTCAGCATTACAAAGCTAAGGGCAAGTGATGGAACCGTGCTGGGCACCTATGCCGTGGGCTTCATCCCAAGAGGAGTGGCCTTCGATGGTTCTAACATCTGGGTGGCAAATTCTGGCAGCGACTGCATAACGAAATTGAGGGCAAGTGATGGAACTGTGTTGGGTACCTATGCCGTGGGTTTTTATCCATATGGGGTGGCCTTTGATGGGGCAAATATTTGGGTGACGAATTCTGGCAGTAACAATGTGACAAAACTGAGGGCAAGCGATGGAACCGTGCTGGGCACCTATGCCGTGGGTTTCAACCCAAGAGGAGTGATCTTTGATGGTAACAACATTTGGGTGGCAAATTCTAACAGTAATAACGTAACGAAGCTGAGAGCAAGCGATGGCGTTGTACTCGATACCTATGCTGGGGGTGGGGTACCAAAATGGGTAGCCTTTGACGGAGCCAACATCTGGTTGACGAATTATGGCAGTGGTAAAGTAACAAAGCTGAGGGCGAGTGATGGAACCATGCTCGGTGCCTATGCCGTGGGAATTTGCCCATATGGGATAGCCTTTGATGGTGTCAATATCTGGGTTACGAATGCCGGCAGTAACAATGTAATAAAAATGAGGACGAGTGACGGTACCGTGCTCGGCGCCTATAATGTAGGCATCAATCCAAGGGGAGTGATCTTCGATGGTGCCAACGTTTGGGTGGTAAACTATGACAGTGGCACGATAACGAAGATGTAAACGATTTTATGCCGAAAATCTATTTTTGATATCGAAAAACACCATTATGGGAAAACTTTATTCAAAAGCGGTGAATAAGACATTTGAAGGCACTAATTATTTCTTTTCCTTCGTTCTTATTACCTTTATGTTTTTGATTATCGGATCATTGTTCTTTACGACAACCCCATCTGCCTTCCTGCAACAAATGAGTAGCCACGTGGTACTTGTCTCCATCGGTGTGACATTCGGCTCCTCTTTTATTGCATCCCTGATAGTTTTTGTTTTCAGTGTACCAACTGCCTATGTACTTTCCCGAAAGACCTTCTGGGGAAAACGGGTTTTAGAGACTGTGGTGGTTGATTTGCCCCTATCTTTCCCGCCCGGTGTAGATGGTCTCATTCTCCTGCTCTTGTTATCCAGAACGGGCATCCTGGGTAAATTTCTTGGACATTTTCATATTTATGTGCCTTATACCTTTGCGGCAGTGGTTTTGGCAAAACTCTTTGTAAGCATTCCCTTCATGATCAGCTTTGTCCGGGAGGCATTTGATCGTGTAGACAGAAATATTGAGAATGTGGCATATACATTAGGTGCGAGCCCATTTCAGATATTTTATAAACTGACGTTTCCCCTTTCTATTTGGGGGGTACTGAAGGGGCTCGTCATGGCCCTTTCAAAGAGTTTGGGTGAGATCGGGGCCACTTTAATCCTTGCAGGAGGTTTAACCTCTTCTACCGGAACTATGTCGGTATTGATCTATTTTGCCACCCAGAAAGGAGAAATGGATAAAGCTATTGCGCTTGCGATCATCCTTGAGTTCCTGACCTTTATCCTGCTAACGGTCATTAAATTGTTTTTTAAGGAATCTACCCATAAAATCCATGCATAAATTGCAACTGACCGACATATCAAAAACTTTTGGTTCGCAAATTGTCCTGAGTAATTTATCTTTAGAGATTTTCCCAGATGAATTATTTGTCATTCTGGGCAGCAGCGGGTGTGGAAAAACGACCTTACTCCTGGGCATCCTGGGTCTCCAGAAATTTGACAGTGGTCGAGTAGCCATAGATGGAATAGATGTTACAAACCTTAGTCCCGGTGAGCGAAACATCGGCTACGTACCACAAAACTACGCCCTTTTCCCCAATTGCACGGTCTTTGAAAATATCGCCTTTGGTTTACGATTGCGAAAAGTCTCTAAAAATATCATTCAAACGAAGGTTAGACATATTATCGATGATTTTGGCTTGCAGGGGCTTGAATGTCATTTCCCATTTCAATTGAGCGGAGGACAAATGCAGAGGGTGGCATTGGCGAGGGCATTGATTATTGAACCTTCGCTCTTGTTATTAGACGAACCCGTAAGTGCCCTGGATATAGGAACACGACAAAAAATCAAGGCGGAACTTAAAGATATTCAAAAGAAGTTACACATTACTATGGTCTATATTACTCATGATCAGCAGGAAACATTGGAATTGGCAGACCGGTTTGGTATTTTAAACAACGGCAAAATAGAGCAATTTGGAAGTCCTGATGAGGTTTTTTATAAGCCTAAAACTTTATTTGTTGCCCGCTTTCTGAATACAGAAAATATGCTGAAAGGAAAAATCCTCAATAAGTTTGGGAAGAAGGTAACAATTCAGACAAATGACATTATTTTAAAAACTTATACTTCTTTAGAATTGTCAGAGGGAAATCATGTGACGATATGCATTCGTCCCGGCGCCATCCATCTTAGCAAACATCGTATACAACCTGGCAAAAATGTTTTTACTGGAACGATAGAATCCATTCATCCTATCGGAAGGGATCTCGAAATCAAGGTCTTAGTTACACCAAATGAAGTCCTTAAGACACGCATAAGCCGGATCGTGGCCAAAGAGCTTAAGCTCGCACATGGAATGCCAGTTAATCTCTCTATTGATGAAGCATTTGTTCATCTAATCCCTGTTAAATAAAAGTTGAGGCTTATGAGTATCTGAGGAACCGATTACAAAAACGTTTTCGTGATATTATGAAATTAATAAGAAATATTTCTCTCTCTGCTATTTTTTGCCTGTGCCATTTTTTTATTCTTAGTGCGGCTCTTGCATCTGAATGGATTCTGGAATCACAAATAGCAAAGGATACGTGGGGCTTGGAAGAACAATCCCCAAAATACGAGTGGGGATTGGAAGACCTGACATCGAAACATGAAAAAAGCGATAGCATTATACTCCACTATGATGGTAAGACATGGAACTGTATTTACAACGGTCACTGCGTGTGGCTCAATGGTATCTATGGATTCGGGTCTACGGATATCTTTGCTGTTGGTGATCAAGGCGTTATACTTCATTACGATGGCAACTCATGGATTAAACAGGAGAGCCATGTAACTTCGCATTTAAACAGAATCTGGGGGAGTAGTCCAAATAATGTCTATATTTCCGGAGATCAAGGAACGATTCTTCATTATAATGGTGAGGACTGGAAAAAGCACACCATGATGACGGCGAACTGGTACAGCAGCACCTGGGGTTTAAATGAAAAATATATATTTGTTGTGGGCGCTTTGGGAAAGATATTGCATTATGATGGGAAAAAATGGAAGGAACAAAATAGCGGTACTACCAGCTGGCTTTATGGTGTCAGGGGCAATAGCAAGGATAATGTGTATGCAGTAGGAGATTACGGCACGATACTCCACTATAATGGAAAGGATTGGAACAAGTTTGTCTTGAATACGAATAAAAGGCTTATGAGCGTCTGTGTTGCAGGCTCAAACGATGTATTTGTTGTGGGCGCAGACGGACTGATCCTTCATTACGACGGAATAAATTGGACACCGCAGAGAAGCGGAACAAATAACTGGCTCAGAAGGATATGGGGTATTGATAGTAACAATATTTTTGCTGTAGGAGATTGCGGCACTATACTTCATTACGACGGCATGAAATGGAATAAACAAAAAAGCAATACCAATTACTTATTGTTAGGAATATGGGGCAATAGAAAAGATAACTTATACGTTGTTGGGATTAATTCCAGCAGTCACTACAATCATATGCTAGACGTATCGTATGGAACAAAATGAAATAATGGCATAAATAAACTGTTTTTCGTGGCGCTCTGGAACTTTCGAATGTATGGGAGACGCAAGTGGTATCTAATTTGGGTATTCTAAACTATCTATTGGAAATTATAGGAATCTATCGTCGAAGAGACAAATAACTGGTAGCGATTCCGTTATATAACATTGCTATTCGTGGCAGGTTTTGGATATTTTTGGGATATTTATTATTATGATCCCATGTTATAATTCTCCCTATTTACCAGCTTTTATTTTCAAGACGCCACAAGGAAACCAGGAAAAGAAATCTCAAAGAAGCAGAAAAATGGCTTGCATTCGTTAATCTGGAAGGGTATAAAACCAAGAAGGCAAAAGAACTTTCCTACGGGCAACAAAGGCTTCTTGGCTTAGCAAGGCTTCTTTGTAACAACTTTGAATTTCTTTTATTAGATGAACCAACGTCTGGAATCAATACCGTTATGACCCAAATGATTTTAGAAAAAATCTATTCGCTTTTACAGTTGGGTAAAACTATTTTTTTAGTAGAACACGATATGGATATAGTAAAACAAATAACGGACAGGGTATATTTCATGGATAACGGGGAGATTATAGCAACTGGCAAACCAGAAGAAATTCTTGCGAATCCTATGGTAAGGGAAACATACCTTGATGCATAAGAGTTTCCATCAGTTGTGTTTCCCCTTTAGAAAGAGGGGATTAAGGGGTGCGTCGCCGTGATACCACCCCTCTTAGATCAAATAATTCATGGAGGTAATAGAAATGGCAAGTCTACAAATCAAGATACCGGAAGAACTTTATAGCTCGTTAAAGGCATTGGGGTATCAAGACCAGGATATAGAACGTGAGTTTTTGGAAGACGTTGTATTACAGCTTTACTCAAAACACGTAATTTCTATGGGTAAGGCAGCATCTATCATAGGCCTTTCTATTCAAGCCTTTCGCGAGGTTTTGTTAAAAAAACATTTACCTGTTGAATACCTGACAAAAGATGCGTATGAAGATGACTTAAGAACTATTGAGTCACTGGATAAAAAATAATTATGTTGATTACCTGTGATACAAATACAATTATCGACTTTTCAAAAATCAATCATTTGTATTTGCTAAAGGATATCTTCAATAACGTAATGATAGCAAATGAAGTTAAAGAAGAATTGTTAGCTGGCGAAGAAACGGGAACAGGAGAATCCGATATCATAAAGGCCATGAATGAATGGATAAAGGTCAAAGAGGTAAAAAATAAACTTGCTTTAGAAAGTCTGAAAATCCACATCGGTGAAGTATTATTCTGTACATGGAAACAAACGCCGATCTTCTGGCAATAAACGATCTAAAAGCCAGAGGTATAGCCAATGCTATGGGCGTTAAAATTATCGGAATGCTTGGGATATTACGGCTAGCAAAGGATCGTGGTATGTTGAAACAGGTAAAGCCGCTATTAGACGAATTGAGAAAAGTTGGTGCATATATAAGCAATGTCCTTTATAACCGCATACTGAAAGATGTAGGAGAAATTTAACTTTTCATTGCCATTTATACATGGATTTGGGTTAAATGTTATTGGGTTAATTATGTTTGACTTATCAAACGATTTTGATTAGAGTATTAACCAATTATTCCATCTTACTTCATATACTTATTAAGGTGGGAAGCCTAAAATATTTTGGATAATTCGGCAGTTAGAACAGAAGGACTTACAAAGGTTTACAAGGATTTCTGGAGACGGAAAAGTGTTTCGGCGCTGACAAATCTTAATATAACTATTGAACGTGGTGAGATATTTGGATTACTTGGTCCTAATGGTTCAGGTAAGACGACCACGGTTAAATTATTGCTCGGCCTCCTGTTTCCTACCAGTGGTAAATCATGGTTGCTGGGATATTCTTCAGTCGATTTAAAAGTTAAAAGTAAAATAGGTTTTTTACCCGAAGAATCCTATCTCTATAAATTTCTTAATGCAGAAGAAATTCTGGATTTTTACGGGAAGCTCTTTGATATTCCAAAAACAGAAAGAAAATCGCGGATTGATAAATTGATTCACGATGTGGGTTTAAATCCCTATCGGAAACGTCTGTTGAGCCAGTATTCGAAGGGTATGCTCAGGAGAATCGGTCTGGCACAAGCCATTATAAACGACCCTGATTTGGTAATATTGGATGAGCCGACAAGCGGCCTTGACCCTATAGCCAGTCGTGAAATTAAAGACCTCATACTGGACTTCAAAAGGCAGGGAAAGACCATTGTCCTGTGCTCACATTTATTGGCGGATGTGCAAAATATTTGTGACCGGATTGCCATCCTCAATAAAGGTGTTTTGCAAGTAATGGGCAACGTTCGGGAATTGCTCTCTCAAAAAGATGTCATAGAATTTGTAGTAAAGAATCTTTCGGATAATGACATCCAGGCGGTTGAAACCTTTATTAAGAGCAGGAGCGGCGATGTGCTGTCCATCAATCATCCTGTCTCTACCTTGGAAGAGTTGTTTTTAACTATCATACAACAGAGCAAATAAACTGTTCTTTTACTTGGTAAGATGATACTAACAATTGCCGGTCATACTTTTCGGGAGGTAATCCGAAAAAAAATATTACACGTATTGATTGGACTAGGCGTCGTTATCATTATCGTTTCACCTTTTATTCCGACGACAGATGAGCCTGATGCCCGGGTCAAAATGATGCTGGTGGTATTTTTTCAGGTGGTGGTACTTCTGTGTATCGTAGGGGTAATTTTCCTTTCTGCCACATCGTTGCCCCATGAAATAGAAGACAGGACGATTTATGGTGTTTTATCAAAACCTGTCTCAAGACTGAAAATTGTTGTGGGCAAAATATCTGGTTTCGCCTTGGTATCGGCTCTTCTATTGATAATTTTGGGTCTGGTAAACGTCGTTGCCATTCAACGGATTGCATCAAGATTACCTGAAGGATATAGAGGTATATTGAAAGCCAGGAACGAGTTTGCCGCCTCACGGTTTTCCATTCAGGGTAAGTCGCATCATGTACGACAGGGAATTGTATGGATTGAAGGAGGTAGAGCGGGAATTGCGTTATGGAATTTCTCTGATCTATACAAAAAGCTTGATAATAAATCTTCTTTTGAAGTAGAGTTCAATTTAAAGATAGACAGTAGCAGGAAAGATATCGATGCGATCCCATTAGCTGTGAGAATTGAAGATGCAAATGTGGATCGATGGGAAACGTCCGTTCTGTCAGCAAAGATAGACGAGCCGTTAACGATAAAGATAGACCCTGTGATTGTTGGAAAAAGTGGTGCCGTAAATGTTACAGTTTTTCCTATACACAGTACGGATTACATTGGTGTAACACAGGGGGATGCCAAGCTATTTGCGGTACAAAAGGGTTTTGTATATAACTATGCGAAGGCGATTGGCATAACCTTTCTAAAATTTTTGTTAATTATAAGCATTGCGGTAACGGGGTCTACGTACCTGTCTGCGCCGATAAGTATCGTATCGGCCCTGGTTGTTTTTTTGTGCGGGCATATTCTGGACTTTGTTAAAGATTTTTCTTTGGTAATTCAACGGTATGACGTGCATGAACATGCTCTGCCAGCGGCGCTTAAAAAACCTAATATTTTTTTGGTCTATTTAGATTATCTTGTTAAGAAGCCTTTGGAATGGTTTTCGGTTATTTTGCCCGATTTTAAAAGATTTGATAGCCTGAAATTTCTCTTGAAAGGTATAAATATTCCTTGGGAAACGGTTGGAGTTTCTGTGGGATATACTGCATTATATGCAGGTATTTGCCTTTTCATAGCATCTGTAATATTTAAAAAGAGAGAGTTTTTTTAAGTACTCTTGATACATCGAACGAGGGTTCTTTTTTTAGTTGTATTAATTGGCGCAATCTTTTTTGTCAACCTGTATGTTGTTTCTTTCCGTGAGACATCAAAGACAGCGGTGTATCGCTATGACCCATCGGAAAGTATTCCATTGCTTCTTCTGGGAGGGCTGCGTGGAATTGCGGTGGATTTTCTCTGGGCAAGGGCTATTGTCCGGCATGAGGAAAAAAAATATTACGAATTATTGACGATCAACAACCTGATAGCAAAATTGCAGCCTGACTTTCCGTCCGTTTGGATTTTTCAGGCATGGAACATGGCATATAACATTGCTCACGAATGGGATGCCGCACGAAACAAGTGGAAATGGATTCATACGGGATTAAACTTTGCAAAGAAAGGTACTGTTAAAAACCCCACAAGCGGGGATCTTTTCTTTGAACTTGGGTATATGTATTTGCACTTGTTTGATCAGCGTGTTTTTAAATATGCAGCGTATTATAGAGAGCAATTAAAGCAGGAAGACGGAGAGGATAATTACGAAGCATCGCTTTATTGGTTACGAAGGGCGCTTTTGCATGACCCTAAATTGCATAACGTTTTAGCTATTGAAAGAACTATTTGTCATGCCTTATGGCATTCATCGCTGTGTGCCGAAAGAGAAGAAAATATCGATAAGGCGCTCCAATATGCCGAGTTGGCCCTGAATGAGTGGAGAACGTATCGTACCAATCATCCAGAGGATACTTTAACCAATGTAAGCGAATTTATGAGCGCCATCGAGAAAAAGAAGGAGTTTTTACAAAGTTTGCCGCGGAGAGACGTTTGGTAGTGAAGTTAAGTTTTTTAGGTATGAATCACCAAAGTTTAGAAAAGAGAAAGGAGAAGAAATCAAGTCAATGAATAGTTTTTTGCGTAAATTTAAACCTGTTTTTAGAAATAATCGCGTTAGCATCGTAATGATACTGTTGATGCTAACTATCCTGATTCTTGGGGTATCAAAGTCGGGATTATTTTCTCGCAATGTCCAGGCGCAGACTGCGCTGAAGACCACTGCGGAAAAACCCATGTTTGAACTTGGCGAATCCACTCAAAAAGACAAGCCTCTTTTTGAACTGGAAGCTCCTGTGCATAAGGCAGTGGCAGAGACATCACACTCAATACCAAAATTGTGGTGGATTGCACCGATTGGTGCACTGTTCGCCCTTTTTTATGCACGAAAGTTCTACAAAGAGGTCATGAAGGCGCCTGAGGGGAACGAAAAAATGATTTCAATAGCCGGTCATGTCAGAGACGGCGCTTATGCCTACCTGAAACAACAATATAAGGTCGTGGGTATATTTTTTATTGGCGCATTTCTTGTCCTTCTCTTCATTTCCTTTGGATTGCACTCCCAATCAAAGGTAGTGCCTTTTGCATTCTTAACCAGCGGTTTCCTGTCTGGCCTTGCAGGTTTCCTTGGAATGAAGACAGCCACCAGCGCCAGTTCAAGAACGGCTGAAGGTGCAAGGAAATCCCTGAACCAGGGACTCCAGGTTGCATTTAGAAGCGGCGCAGTAATGGGGCTGATAGTCGTGGGTATGGGGCTTCTGGACATTTCCTTATGGTTTTTTGTGTTCCGTAAGTTTACCGATGTCTCATTACTCGATATGGCAATGATGTTGCCGTGCTTCGGTATAGGCGCCAGTTCCCAGGCATTGTTTGCAAGGGTAGGGGGTGGAATATTCACAAAGGCAGCAGATGTGGGCGCTGACCTGGTGGGTAAGATAGAGGCGGGTATCCCCGAAGATGATCCAAGAAATCCTGCTACTATTGCCGATAACGTTGGAGATAATGTCGGTGACGTTGCAGGTATGGGTGCAGACTTATATGAGTCGTATTATAATTCGATGCTTGCCTGCGCAGCATTGGGTGTGACCGCTGGTCTTGGTATTGCCGGCATGGTTGTGCCCATGATTTTGGCAGGAGTGGGTATCTTTTTATCCATTATAGGCATCTATGCCGTTAAGACAAAAGAAGAAGCGTCTCAGAAAGAACTTCTGAAGGCATTGGGAAAAGGTATCAACCTGAGTTCAGTTCTAGTCTTGATTGTCTCATCCGTAATTATCAAGTTTATGCTGCCCCACAATTTTGGCGTCTGGGGTTCGATTGTAACAGGATTAATAGCCGGAGTTATTATTGGGAAAGGTACGGAATACTATACCTCCTCCAATTACTCGCCAACAAAGGGCATTGCCGAACAGGCAAAGACAGGCCCTGCAACGGTTATGATCGATGGTATTGCAACGGGAATGATGTCTACGATTATACCCGTTATTACTATCTCCATTGCAATCTTGTTAAGCTATGCCTTTGCGGGTGGTTTTACGAATATCTCCCTCGGTCTTTACGGAATTGCTATTGCGGCAGTCGGCATGCTTTCAACATTGGGGTTGACATTGGCAACCGATGCCTATGGACCTATTGCGGATAATGCCGGTGGTAATGCCGAGATGAGTGGCCTTGAGCCCTATGTCAGAGAAAGGACCGATGCCCTTGATGCATTGGGAAATACAACGGCAGCGACAGGGAAAGGTTTTGCCATAGGTTCTGCCGCATTAACAGCCATGGCGCTGATTGCCTCCTTTGTTGAACAAATAAAGGTAGGGCTAGAGAGGGCTGGGGTACATGTCATTCAGGTTTCCGGGACTTCTATTGATATGGCAAATGCCAAATTATCTGATCTTATGTATTATCTGGACGTTACCTTGATTAATCCGAAAGTATTGATCGGTCTGTTTGTAGGCGGTCTGTCAGCGTTTATTTTCAGTGCTATGACGATGAAGGCTGTGGGTCGTGCTGCAAGAAGCATGGTGGAAGAAGTCAGAAGGCAATTTAGGGAAATTGCGGGTATTATGGATGGAACAGGAAAACCCGATTATGCAGCATGTGTGGCGATTAGTACCAGAGGGGCACAAAGAGAGATGTTCGTTCCTTCATTACTTGCTTTACTGGTACCTATTGTAACAGGTTTAGTATTGGGTGTCCCTGGTGTTATAGGACTTTTAGCTGGAAGTTTAACCGTGGGTTTCCTGTTGGCGGTCTTTATGGCGAATGCGGGCGGAGCCTGGGATAACGCTAAAAAGTACATCGAAGGCGGGGAGTTTGGAGGAAAGGGTTCTCCAGCGCATAAGGCCGCTGTTGTGGGCGATACGGTAGGGGATCCATTCAAAGACACGTCAGGACCCTCTTTGAATATTTTGCTCAAATTGATGTCCATCGTGGCTGTTGTATTTGCTGGAATTATCATTAAATTTTCACCGAAGATTAGTGCCCTGTTACATCTTCATTAACGTGCCAAAGTTCACCGCAGAGGCGCAAAGGACGCAAAGAAAATAGGTTTTTTCAACTTCACAGTCTTTTGGTTTCTCTGCGACCTCGGCGATCTCTGCGGTGAGCGGAAGTTTTAGAAAAACTCTATTAAAGAATGGGAGGTCGTTATGCCGGGTGATATTGTTACAGAAAGGGATGACAGGATATGTCCTAATACAAATTGTCAATATGACAATCATGTAAAAGGGGCAAATTTCTGCATCCTGTGCGGTACGCTCCTGTATCATAGATGTGAGAATTGTTTGGATGTGAATGCAAGATATGCAAGATTTTGCTATTACTGTGGAAGCAGCCTGTCAGATGTCAAATCCTCTATTCAGTATGACGCCGATTATGGTGGAAATGTTAACGCACAGCAACGGTAGACTTTCGGGAGGAACAGAAACGGGAGATTCAAAGGAGATTGCAATCCTCTGTGCAAGGATTGCTGACGCTAAAAAGGCTGAAGATATTTTGATCTTTGATGTCCGAAGATTGACATTTATTACGGATTTCTTCGTTATTTGTAATGGTACCAATAAACGTCAATTACAGAGTATAGCAGGCGAGATAGAATTAAGGTTGCATAGTCATGGTATCCACGGAGTTGGTATCGAAGGTTATACAGATGGCCGATGGATACTCATGGACTATGGAAATGTAGTCATTCACCTTTTTGACAGGGAAATGCGTCTCTTCTACGATCTGGAACTTCTGTGGGGTGACGCACCAAAGTTATTGTGGAAACCCGATTGAGGGCGGGTAGTTCCTGGCTGTCCTGAGATGCCTAATTTTTGCGCCCTTTTAATATTTTTGATCCTTCGGCTTTCCTCGCGACGTTTTCTTTCTGAAGGTTTTTCAAAATACGCCATACGTTTCGATTGATTAATGATACCTTCTTTATCACACATCTTTTTAAATCTTCTTAATGCTTCTCTGATGTTTTCGTCTCCTGATATTTGTACCTTTGCCATAAATAATTCGATATCCCTTTCTTTGTAAATTGTTATTTTTAGTATTTTTAGAACTTTAGCGAATCATTTTAATTTATATTATATTCAACGTCAAGTGAAAAAATTCCTATTTGTAAAATAACTATGTTTATAAAAGAAATCATATCCAAATTAGTAAATAACCAGGACTTGAGCCTTGAAGAAAGCCTGGACGTAATGATGCAAATCATGGAAGGAAAAGCCACTGATGCCCAGATTGCCTCTTTTATTACCGCATTACGTATGAAAGGTGAAACCGTAGAAGAAATTACGGGGTGCGCTATGGCCATGAGGAGGAAGGCAGTTAAAATAAACACAGAAGGTGGAATTGTAATCGATACATGCGGGACGGGAGGGGATGCCAAAAATACATTCAATATCTCTACTACTGCTGCATTCGTTGTTGCCGGCGCCGGTCTGAAGGTAGCCAAACACGGTAACAAGGCAGCCTCCAGTCAGTGTGGGAGCGCTGATGTATTAAAGAAGTTAGGCGTCAATATCGAGGCAGATGTCAGGACGGTTGAAAAATGTATCGCAATGGCTAATATTGGATTCCTCTTCGCCCCCATGCTGCATCAGGCAATGAAATACGCTGTCGGTCCACGAAAAGAAATTGGCATTCGTACGATATTTAACATCATTGGCCCTTTAGCGAACCCGGCAGGAGCTACCCACAGAATCCTGGGTGTGTACAGTGAGCATCTGACACTTATTATGGCTGAGGCATTGAAACGGCTTGGGGATCAGCATGCCTTTGTTGTGCATGGTCTGGACGGTCTGGATGAAATCACAATAACAGACAAAACTAAAGTCTGTGAACTTGTTGGAAATACCATAAAAAGTTATTATTTAAACCCGTCTGACTTTGGCATAAAAAAATCAACGCTTTCCGACCTGACAGTAAATACCCCTGACGAAAGCGCTATGGCAATCAGAGAAGTATTGGATGGTGTTCACAGCCCAAAAAGAGATGTGGTGCTTTTGAATGCAGCCGCCGCAATCATTGCAGGCGGGTTGGCAAGAGATTTTACGGAGGGATTGAAAATTGCGGCACAATCTATCGACACGGGCAATGCAAGAAATGCGCTCAGGAAATTAACGGAGACCAGTTGGCAATCTCCATAAAAAGTATTGATAGTATTATAGAATTTGTGTAAACTGTTCAAAATATAAAAAAGTAATGGGTTGTTCATGGTTTATAAATAACTTTTTGATTGGCAATTCTTTAGAATTGCCGAATATGGTTAGTTAAACTATCGTATTGTAGATGACTTCTTTGCCACGGTAAAACCATACGATAGTAAACGTTTTAAATAAGGTGACATATACTCGTCATTGCGAGCGGAGCGAAGCAATCCTTCCCTGAGATTGCTTCAGGCTTGCGCCTTCGCAATGACAACCTTCTTTTCGCGTTAACTATAATAATGATGCTTTAATACAAATCCTCATTCCACTATAAGGACGAACAAAGTTGTAAAATAAGATTGTAAACAGTCATCCGGCCTTTCAATTCCTTAACCTCTTTCTCCTGCTCTGGGTATTTATCAGGGATACAGTGCCTATCTCTTAACATCTCCTATAGGCATTCAATCCATCATGAACCCATTCAGGCAAATTGCCACCGGGAAGATGGTTCTCTCTGTTCCGTCAATAAGAGGCTCAATTGAAAAGTAGGTGAAAGGCAACAATACGGCGGTGTATCCCCAACGCGGATTATGAGGGAATTATATTTAATCGCCAGGAGTATCGAAGAAAGGTAGATTCACAAATGCAATTTAAAACGTCATTAGCCCGACGATTGAAAACTCTGATTATAGGAGATGCCCGTAGTCCTCATGACAGGACAATATTTCATAAAATATCACTGATAGCTTTTTTTGCCTGGATTGGGTTAGGAGCGGATGGTCTCTCCTCTTCTTGCTATGGTCCCGAGGAAGCCTTTCGGGCATTGCAGGAATATCCTTACCTGAGCATATTTGTGGCTTTGTGTTCGGCGCTGACAATTTTTGTGATTAGTGCAAGTTACTCGCAAATTATCGAGCTTTTTCCTTCGGGCGGTGGTGGGTATCTTGTTGCCAGTAAATTACTCTCTCCTACCTTGGGAATGTTTTCCGGTTGCGCACTCGTAGTAGATTATGTGCTTACAATTACCGTTTCCGTTGCGAGTGGCGCGGATGCTATTTTCAGTTTTCTTCCCGGAGAGTGGCACACATACAAACTTCCGTTTGCAATTTCCGGTATTGCGGTGCTCACCCTGTTGAACCTGCGAGGAGCAAAAGAAGCAGTTGCTCCCTTAATACCCATCTTCTTAATTTTTGTCGTTACCCACGCATTTGTAATCGTATATACGCCGATCACACATTTGACGCATGTTCAGGGAGTTGTAAAAGAGACGGTATCCAATGTTCACGATGTGAGTTCAAAAATTGGACTTGCAGGAATGCTTTTACTGATTCTGCGTTCCTATAGCATGGGTGCCGGAACCTTTACAGGAATAGAAGCTGTCAGTAACGGTCTTCCGATACTCCGGGAACCACGGGTGCAGACAGCCAAACGCACCATGCGCTATATGGCGATTTCATTAGCTGTCATGGTGATAGGATTGATGTTTGCTTATCTCCTTCATGGGGTTGAACCACAATCCGGAAAAACCTTGAATGCCGTTCTCTTTGAGAAAGTTACGATGAATTGGGAAGCTGGTACGAAGAACTGGTTTCTCATCGTGGCGCTTGCTTCCGAGGCAATGCTGCTTTTTGTCGCAGGTCAGACGGGTTTTCTGGATGGGCCTCGGGTAATAGCCAATATGGCCCTCGATCGCTGGCTTCCCACCCGCTTTGCCGTGCTGAGTGATCGTTTAGTGGCGAAGAACGGAATCTTGTTCATGGGTATTTCGGCGTTATTGTTGATGGTTTTTACGCGTGGCTCTATTCAAATTCTGATAGTGCTCTATAGCATTAACGTCTTTATCACGTTTACCCTTTCCCAATTGGGTATGGTACGTCATTGGTGGAAAAGCCGTCTAGGTATTATTAAATACCGATGGTGGAAACTCTTTATTAATGGTTTCGGATTGGTGCTGACTTCTTTTATCCTTGTATCAGTAGTCATACTCAAATTTCATGAAGGGGGTTGGATAACCTTACTTGTTACCGGCACCCTCGCTGTTGTTGCAATTGTTATAAAGGGACATTACCATAAAACCGCCCGTCTCTTGAGTAAGCTGGATAACCTCGTTCAGGTAGCTGGTTATTCCAGCTCAGGATTGTCACCTGATAGAACTCAGGATGTAAAGCCGCATCAGGAGTTTGATCCGACAGCTAAGACAGCGGTTTTACTGGTTAGCGGTTTTAATGGAAGGGAACTTCATACACTCTTCAGCGTCTTCCGTACTTTTGAAAAGACGTTCAGGAATTATATTTTCGTTGCGGTTGGGGTGGTTGACGCAGGAAATTTCAAAGGGCTGGAAGAGATGGAACATCTTAAGAAACAGCTAAAAGATGATTTAGACCGTTACGTAAGCTTCGTACAGCGGAACGGATATTACGCCGAAGGCTTCTATTCAATTGGTGTCGACGTTGTTGATGAGATTGTTCAGATTACCCTGAGGATTTTAGAACGTTTTTCCCATCCCGTTTTCTTTGGGGGACAGCTTATTTTCCCAAAGGATTCTTTTCTTTCACGAGTATTGCATAACTACACGATATTTGCCGTCCAAAGAAGGTTGTATACAAAAGGAATTCCTGTTGTTATTATGCCTATCCGGGTATAGCGATTGTTTTCAGTCACTTGTCTATGGAATATGCCATGAGGCTTTCCGATCTACGAGACCAAGAAACAAAAGGTTTTTAGAATCATAAATATGAAAGAGAGATAATCTATGACTTATTTAGAAGCAGTAGTGCTTGCCATAATCGAAGGGATTACTGAATTTCTGCCTATTTCATCTACTGGCCATATGGTAATCGCTTCCACGTTTATGGGAATCAGTGAAAATACCCTGACAAAAAATTTTGAGATTGTCATACAGTTAGGCGCTATTTTATCGGTGGTAGTGCTTTACTGGCGCAAATTCTTTACCTCTTTCAAGTTCTATTTGAAATTGGCCTTTGCATTCCTGCCGGCTGCTGTTGCGGGTGGTTTATTGGGTGATTACATCGATATTTTATTAGAGAGTATATGGGTAGTGATTGCTACCCTTTTTCTTGGCGGGATTGTTTTGGTTTTTGTTGACAGATGGTTTAAATATGCCGAAGGGACGGAAGAACAGGAAATATCATGGTTCCAGGGTTTCAAAATCGGTTGCTTTCAGTGTATTGCAATGATTCCGGGCGTATCTCGTGCAGCAGCCACCATCATCGGGGGAATGACTGTAGGGCTTAACCGGAAAACAGCCGCCGAATTTTCATTTTTCCTCGCCGTTCCCACCATGCTGGGCGCCAGCGTCAAGAAAATGATGGATTCTTACAAGACAATCCAACACCATGATATAGTGATCCTGCTTTTAGGGAGTTTTATTGCGTTTCTCGTAGCGATGTTTGCCATCAAGGCTTTTATTGGTTTCCTGAAACAACACGGTTTTAAATGGTTCGGGTACTATCGTATTGTCTTGAGTGTGTCATTGGCTGTTGTTGCATATCTGATGAAAATACAAATGTGAAGAGCAATAGGTAAAAAATATGCCTCAATTTATAAAATTCTATTGCATTTTATTTAGAAATTTGTTTCACTAATCAAACAATTTTTTTTAATTCATTAATACTGTTAAAATCGTTTGAGGGAGCCAATCAATTATGATGATACCGAGGTTGGTATTCTTTACCAAGGGTGTTGGAAAACATAAAGATAAGTTACAATCTTTCGAGCTCGCCTTGCGGAAAGCAGGGATTGAAAAATGCAATTTGGTGAGGGTGTCTAGCATCTTCCCGCCGAATTGTAAAATTGTCACGAAGGAGCAGGGTGTTACCATGTTAAAAGCAGGGCAGGTGATTTTTTGCGTAATGAGTGAAAATTCCACCAATGAGCCCAACCGGATGATCTCCGCCTCTGTCGGTATGGCTGTTCCAGCCGAG
>JACRII010000203.1 GCA_016235875.1 Planctomycetota bacterium | reverse complement strand
CTTAATCCCTCCCTTCGAGTCAATGTCATTGAATTAGGGGAGAGAGCTTTTCTCTTTGAGGTAAAGCCCAAAGGGCTGACAGAGTATAGCCCAGGGCGATAGCCCTGGGATAAGATTTAAGAATAATATTTTAGCCCTGAAAGGGCGACACATTATCTTAATTCAATGACATTGCCCATGGTGGGCGTGATTAAAGGAGTGTGATATATTTTTATGCTCTTTTGTGTACCTTTGGCTCATGAGAGTTTCTCCAGTAAAAACTTATTTTACTAAGTATTTAATTACGCTGAGTAGAGCGAACTTAAGTTCGCCCTACTTTATCCCCCTTTGCAATGGGAAAGGGATCTTTAAGTTGCGGCGGTGCTGAGCTATGGAATACAATACTAACACACCTTTTGCCGTGATCGGCGGCAGTCAGGCTTATGACCTGCTCCAAAGAGGCAGTATTCATGGGGAAAGAATAGGTGAAATAAAAACACCGTTTGGACATTCACAGCCTGTATATCATATTCATGACGCAACAGGCGAGATGCTTTTCCTCTCACGGCATGGAGAGAAGGGATACAGCCTCACGGCCCCTTTCGTTAATTATCGGGCTAATATCTATGCACTCAAGGAACTTGGGGTCAAACAGATCGTTTCGTGGTCGGGTCCCGGCGCTATCAATACGTCCTACCACATTGGCGAATACGTCATTGTTGACGATATCGTGGATGAGACACACGGCAGGGAAACCACCTTTTATAAAAATAGTGGTATAGGATTTATCCGTCAATCCCCCGTATTCTGCCCTACATTAAGAGCATGTATCAACCATTCATTAAAGAATCTGCATGTTGGCTTCTCCGACAGAGGTACGTATGTGTGTACCCAAGGACCTCGCCTGGAAACACCTGCGGAGATAAGGAAATATAAGTCTTACGGATGTGATCTGGTCGGCATGACCCTTGTGCCAGAGGTTTTTTTAGCAAAGGAACTGGAGATGTGCTATGCGGCTATCTGTTACGTAACAAATTATGCAGAAGGTATTGTTGACAGGCCCTTCAAGGCCGGGGAATTATTCGAAGGGCTTTCCGACGATACCGACCGTAAGGCTGTGGAAAAGGCCGTATCAAAATTCCCCGTCGTTATGAGGGAGATTGCAAAAAATGTAAAACGACAAAAAACAATTTGCCACTGCGCCTCCATGATGGAGCGATACAAAAGGCGGGGAGACATTGGCCCTGACTGGCATGATTGGGTAAAACAGCCGTAACCACAGATTTCGCAGATTACACAGATAAAGAATTTCATGATAATAGTAAAAGCAAAATACCTCATTACAAATCCAGATAATTACATTGAAAATGGGGCGGTGGCCATCAAAGGCACAAAGATACACCATGTCGGTACGTTTGAAGAGATTAAGGCGCTTACCAGTGTTGACAAAATTATCGATCTGGGAAATGCCGTTATCCTACCCGGTCTTATCAATATCCATACCCATCTTGACTTGACCAACTTGCACAATCGCATCAAGCCCACAAGTAATTTTACCCACTGGGTCTTTCAGATATTAGGAGCAAGGATTCGGTGGAAGGAGGAGGACTATATATCTTCCATAGAAAAAGGGATTAACCTCTGCGTTGAGTCAGGCACCACAACGGTTGCAGACATTGCCAATACTGGGTATTCATTTTCTGTATTAAAAAAGAGTCCTCTACGGAAGGTAGTTTACAAAGAAGTCATTGATCTGAATCCCGACCACGCAAATGATGTCTTTAAAAGAACGCAAACGGAATTGTCCTCAATTATACCAGACGACCTGCTCTCAATAGGACTATCCCCTCACGCACCCTATTCTGTTTCAAGGGGACTATATCAGGCAATCGCCCAATTCGCCCGCGAAACAGGCACACCCGTTTGTACCCATATTGCAGAGACACAGGATGAAATAGAATTTCTGACAAAAGGCACGGAAAGCTTTCCCACGTTTCTGAGACAGATACGGGCCATGCCCGATAACTGGCAACCTCCGGGGCTTACCCCCATTCATTACCTGAATAAAACAGGAATCCTCAAGAACCATCCACTCCTTATCCACTGTAACTACGTAACTGACGAGGAAATTTCTCTGATTAAATCTTCAGGGGCAAGTGTCGCATTCTGCCCAAGGAGTCACCATTTCTTTGGTCACGCGAACCATCCCGTCCAAAGACTTCTGGATGCAAGAATCAATGTTGGGTTGGGCACTGACAGTCTGGCCAGCAACGACACCCTGAGCATTCTGGATGAGATGAAATTTTTATCTCTTCGCCATTCAATTTCACCAAAAACCTTACTCACTATGGCCACAATAAACGGGGCAAAGGCTCTTGGGTTGGAATCAAAGACGGGTCAAATAAAGGAAGGTCTTCAAGCAGATTTATGTGGTGTCGGATTACCGGGTGCTCACGATAATAATATTTTCAATCAACTCCTCGATACTACCTCAAAAAACATCTTTACCATGATCGCAGGCAACATCTGCTATCACGCCCAATCTGGTTAAAATCAGAAGAGAAATTTCAATAACAATAGCATTTTACCGCACCGTGTAGGGGCAGGTTTCAAACCTGCCCCTACGGTAAACGTCACCCGTCACACGCCACTTGTCGTGTCTGCATTACTTTGGTTGCGGCATAGCCGCGCCAGGATTTATTTATCTTTAATCGCATAAATATATTTATCAGCGGAGCTAAAATACAGGCTTCCGTCAGGACCTATGGCAGGACAGTTCTCATTAATGTTATCTCCTGTCGTATATTTCCATAACACGGAACCGTCGGTATTCAGGGCATGCATCACGCCGTCCATAGCGCCAACGTATATTATCCCGTCTGCGCCAATCACTATTGTCGCCAAAACGCCATATTGAGGATCTTTAGGATTGCCTGTAGAATCAGGATTTGGGCCCGTCTGATAGGGATTGGACCATTTTGATTTGCCATTAGAAGAATTAATAGCATATACCTTGCCATCCGAAGTACCTACATAAAGTGTTCCATCGGATGATAAAGATGGGGTTAGACTTGATGCTGTATCCTTATCCGATTCCCATAGTTTATTGCCATTTTCGTCAAATGCATGGACTCTTCCAGAACCTGTAGCGTATATCGTTCCATCAGAACCGACCACAGCGCCGCTCACCCGTGCACCATCGAGATTCTCTTTCTTCCAGTTCAAGGTTCCATCATCTGAATTCAATGCATAGAGAGTTCCGCCTTCATCCTTATTACGGTCTCCGCTGCCGACATAAATTGTATTGCCGTCGTTACTCAATGTCGGAGATGCCAGCGGTGCAATGGATCCGTCTGTCTGATATTTCCATTTCAGCGTCCCACCAGAATTAACTGCGTAAACATAGGTATCCCATGAACCCATGTAGATTGTGCCATCAGAGCCAACAGTAGGTTCTCCATAGATGTTGTCCGTCGGTTCTGTAAAACTCCATTGCTTCTCCCCGGACGAACTAAAGGCGTAAAGTACTTTACCACCTACTGCATAGATCGTGGACTCGTCTGAAGATATTGCTGTTGCTCCAATCCCGCCAACGTCTTTACTCCATAACAGATTCTCGTCAGAATCTAGGGCAAGCACTTTGTTTGCCGCCGTTACGTAAAGAGTACCGTTTGAATCTATGCTTATACTGTTTGGCACAGTGCCTTCCGTAATATCACTTTGTGTATATGTCCATTTCACAGTATCAGAATGCGGCCCGTTATAATGACTTTGACCTGTATGTTGGGCATTGTAATGAAACATTTGCCAGGGAATAGTCACGGTTTTGGGAGTCGGGGTAGCAGTTACGGTTGCCGTAGGTTTTGTAACAGGCGTAGCTGTGGGAACTACTGTAGCTTTTGGAGTGGCGGTCGCCGTTGGTTTTGGCGTCGGTATAGATGTCTCTGTTGGCTTTGGTGTAGGCGTCGGCGTAGTTGTTCCGCTCCTTTCATATATTCCCACAACAACCTTCTTTCCGCCAGGTTCAACATCGAACTCATGTATACCATTTTCGGGCGTTTTGATGACATAGCCTTTCACTTCTCCAAATTCCAGGGTATGTGTCTCACGAGCAGAAACCTGCATTCTTTTTTTACCCTTATCGTTCGTTTCATATTCTTCATCGTCCAGGTTAAAAGGAACTTTCACCAATTTATTTCCATTGGTATCTCTGGTTTTAACGACCAAAATTCCCGTGTTTCTCTTTTTTATGAGATCGGAACTGTGGGAAAAAGACGCAGTAAAAGAGAGTAATAAAAATACTATCGCAACATAACTGACACTCTTCTTCATGGCTTTTCTCCTTTGAATAAGCGACACACCTTTTATAAACCCCAGGCACTAAGAAAACGCTTCAAATTATTATTTTCCCCTCAATATGCAGACACGCCTCTCTTTGCAGGTTTCATCCCAAAGATGTGACGGCACATGGTTCAGCATTTTCCAGTAATCATCGTCAATTAAAGGTATAAGCTTGTTTAATGCAGAGATAACATTTGACACGTAGGCTGTATCCATAACCAAGGATTCCGTTAGCGGGCAGGTCTCATCGATGAGCAGTTCCAATTCATTATCAGCTGTCAAATTGGGATAAAAGGGATACAACCGGCAGGCAATGGGGCGATGCTCGTGAATGAAGCATTTTACCCCATCAGTAAAATTACAGGTACTGCCGATAATTTCAAGCACTCCCCCGAGTAATTCAAGCTTTTCATTGCAGATGTGTTTTCCGCTTCGTACAAAAATAAATTCATCTTCAAAAGGTAATAATACAGACAACGGCTTTTGTTCGCAGCGGCCGTCACACTTCTCTATGCACGGCATGAAGCCAAAATTTGTTGCATAGATCTCATCATAGACTTTAAATAGTTTTTCCTTATCCACAGTTTTCAGTTAAAAAAATTTGTATCAGTTCTTCCCCCTCCCCTAACCCCTCCCACCAGGGGCGGGGGAAAAGCATCGTATTTACCGTAGGGGCTGGTTTCAAACCTGCCCCTACACAGTACGGTAAAATATTATTGTTATTGTACTTTTTCAATAGACTAAATTGTTACCTTATTCCTAAAATGTTTCATTACGGTAAAACTTCTACCTTGAGCTTTTCAGACATACCGCATACCCCAATTTCTATCCGGGCATTACCGGCCTTTATGCCTTTAATGGTAAAAGAGGCGCTGCCATTCTCGTCGGTTGTCTGCTCGGAAGGCGTTACCTCGACGTTCTTTTCACCACTGATGACGGTCGCATATACAGTGGTATCTGTCACAGAATCGGAATTAGCGTCACTTGCCGTTACCGTTATGCTCTGACTTGTCCCGGCAGATATGCTCAAATCCTTTTCACTCAGTTCCATCTGAGCCGTTTTAATAACCGTGATATTCTCCTTTAGACTTGAGGAACCGGTGCTTGTTGTAAAAGTAATCGTAGCGCTCCCTTCTTCCACGCCAGTAATGATAAATTTGGCCTCGCCCTTCGCATTCGTTTTCTTTTGTCTGGTCACAAGAACAACGTCCGTATCGCTGCTTTCCGCCGTTATCGTTACCCCGGACTTTGGCTCACCACCCTGTAGAACCTTTATGGTGATGCTGTCTGTTGTTTCTACAGAAACTATTCTGGCTTTGTTCACACGGACTTTTAGTTTTTTACGGATGGTATCGACGTTAAATGTTATAGTCGCCCCTCCTTTACGCAATCCAGTAATGAAAAATGACGACTCACCGCCCTCGTCCGTCACAACACTGGAATTGTCTATATGAATGTGAGGATGCTGTGATTCATTCTTTGACACAGAGGCGTTGACCGTAACGTCGGAAATCGGCACTCCCGTATCATCAAATACACTAACGGTAACACTGCCGCTTTCACATTGTGATAACTTTAACAAACTCTCGTCAATAAAAATGCTGGATGGTATCAACTCAATAACAGTTACCGATGCAGATGCCGTTAATGTACCCACACTCAAGGTAACTTCCGTTTCTCCCTCCGATTTGCCCGTTATCCCAAACGATGCTTTACCATCGTCATCGGTAGCCTTATTCGGGTCAATTGTCGCAATACCGGTATCACTGCTGTTCGCCTCTACATTAATATCCGATATGGGTGAGTTATTCTGATCGAGTACCGTTGCTGTTATCGTCCCTGTCTGTCCTAAATACACATTGAGTTTCTTCTTACTCAAGACCAGTGACGATGGAACAGTATTCAATACTGAAACAGGCAGTGAATTTGAAATACTATCTGCTGTGAAATCAATTGTCGCACTTCCTGCGGAAAGGGTATGAATAGAAAAGAATGCCTGTCCATCGGCGTTTGTTGTTTGGCTGTTATCAACGGTT
>JACRII010000030.1 GCA_016235875.1 Planctomycetota bacterium | reverse complement strand
TCACGTACGGTTCTGTGAGAGGCTTGGGGGTGAAACTCCCCCTTGCCTACTCGGCGGTGAGAAAAAATAAGCACGAGTAGGATAGGATAAGCTGTAAGGCGAACCCATCATTAATTAAAATAAATATTCAGACTATAAATTGAAGGCTATTATAAAGACAAAACATGCAAAGGGAATGGAATATAAGGAAGTATCCGTTCCAAAGATAGGGCCAAGGGACGTGCTTGTTAAGGTCAAGGTTGCCTCCATCTGTGGTACGGATGTGCACATCTTTGACTGGACACGATGGGCTCAGCATCGCTTCACACCGCCTCGTATCATTGGTCATGAGTTCGTAGGAAGCGTTGCAAAGATTGGCGAGGAAGTGATCCACGTAAAGGTCGGAGACCGGGTTTCTGCCGAAAGTCATCTGACCTGCGGGTATTGCTATCAGTGCAATAACGGATATTCAGAGGTTTGCAGGAATTTCAAATTATTAGGCGTTGACCATGACGGCACCTTTGCCGAATTTCTTGTCTTACCTGAACACGTGCTGTGGAAGAACGACCAAAAAATTTCCGATGAGTGGGCAACCATCCAGGAACCCTTTGGGAACGCCGTTGATACCGTTCTGGCTGAGGATGTTTCTGCAAAAACAGTTTTGATTCTTGGCGCTGGGCCGATTGGACTTTTCGCCGCAGGTATTGCCAGGGCATGCGGCGCCTCGTTGATCATCGCCTCCGATCCCAACAACTACCGGCTGGCCATCAGCAAGAAGATGGGGGCACATATCGTTATCAACCCCAGAAGGCAGGATGTTGCCAAAATCGTCTTGGAAGCCACAAAAAATAATGGAGTTGACGTTGTCCTGGAATTTTCCGGTAACAATCAGGCTCTGAATCAAGGTTTAAAGGTCATTACGCCCGGAGGGAGGATTTCCATTTTGGGTATTTATGAAAGGCGTGTAAATATTGATCTGAACAGGGAGGTTATTTTCAAGAAAATCCGTATTTACGGGATTACCGGCCGTAAGATATTTTCGACATGGCACAAGACCTCACGTTTCTTGTCTGCAGGGCTTGTAGATCCGACTCCCGTAATTACCCACCGGTTTCCATTAAAGGACTATGAAAAGGGCATGAAACTCATGAAGGATGGAAAGTGCGGGAAGGTTATTTTAAATGTTTAGGTTAATTTTGTAGAATACGTAATCGATGAGTATTATCCTTGACAGAAGGACGACAATTCACTAAATTATCCCTGATTAAAGGATAGATGACACATGGTAAGTATTCAAACCCTTAAAGAAGTAATTATATCAAACGAAGAATTCATTAACAGGGAAATAAAAGACCCTGTACAGAGGGAAAGATTAGCATTTCCAGAAACCTCCAATAAGGTCGTTGTTTTCTATGGCGTGAGAAGGAGCGGCAAGACCTTTGTTTTGTATGACCTTTTCAGAAAACATAAGGGGAATGCGCTGTACGTTGATTTCGAAGACGACCGGCTCTCACAATTTGATACCCGGGATTTTGAAAGGTTAAAACAAGCATTTTTTGAACTGAAACCACACCTCGCACAGGGTGGCGATGTTGTCTTTCTGCTTGACGAGGTGCAGAATGTAAAGGGATGGGAGAAGTTCTGCAGAAGGACTGTTGAGCGGGAAGGATTCAAGGTATTTGTGAGCGGATCATCATCGAAGGTAATGCCGGGTGAGATTCAGACAGAACTGCGGGGCAGGTCATGGAATCTGGAGGTGCTGCCGTTTTCTTTTGCTGAATATGTGCGGCTGAAAGGTCTTGATCCATCTTCGGAGGAGACACTCTACGGCAGGAAAAGTGTTATTGTAAAACAACTCTTCACGCAGTACGCCAGGTGGGGCGGGTTTCCCGAGGTTTGTTTTGCAGACTCTGAATTTGAGAAAAGAAAAATCCTTAAAGAATATCTGGAAGCCATGTTCTTCCGGGATCTTGTGGAGAGATACCGTATTACAAATGTCCCTCTTCTGGATATCCTTTTTGACAAAGTGTTTGCTTCGTTTGCTACAAAGATGTCGCTCAATTCTTTTTACCGTCAGTACCATGACAGGCTGCCTTTCTCCAAAGACATCCTTTTCGAATATTACCGCCATTTACAGCAGAGTATGCTTGTTTCAGAGGTGCGGATGTTTGCTGAATCATCCTACAGGAGGATGCGGAATCCGGCAAAGCTTTATCCTGTTGACATCGGGCTGTGCAGGCGAATAACCTCAGCCGATTCAGGGCGTATACTGGAGAATATCGTCTTCCTCGAACTGAAAAGACGGGGGAATGAGAATTTTTATTTCAGCGGGAAAAATGAATGCGATTTTATCGCAAAGACTCTGGAAAACATTTTTGTCCCCTGTCAGGTATGCCTTAGTCTGCATGATGACAACAGAGAAAGAGAAATCAATGGTCTGACAGAGGCGTGTCTGCATCTCAATGTCAAAGAGGGCATACTGATTACCAGTGAAGAGGAGGATGAAATCCACATCAACGACATACGAATAACAGTAATTCCCGTCTGGAAATGGCTATTGGCAAAAGAGGATAAGGTATTGGAAATTACTGCATGAAAAGTATTTCTGGCAAGCATGTGTGCAAGATTTTAGAGAAAAAGAAGGTTTTCTGAAATAAATTTATCAAACAGTAAAAGTAAAATTCATGGCAGACGTTCATAATAAGAAAACCAGAAGTTATAATATGTCCATGATCAGGAGCAAGGACACGAAACCAGAAATCATCGTCGGAAAATTCCTTTTTGCAAAAGGTTTCAGACACAATATATGACAAAATCTTATCGTGCAAGTCTGATCCCAACAAGCCCATTCTTTCTAATTTGGGTAGGTGATATCTATAGCCACTTGTCAAGACTGTTGGTGGAATTAAATCAAAGTGAATACTAAGCAAGAGATAATTAGACGCGAATATTACTCTGATTCTATCGCAAATTTTGTGAAATCTTCAACTGAAGAGATACTTGGCAAACTGACATTAAACAGTGATTTCTCATTAGCGCATACTCAACGTGGTGCATGGCTTCGGGAAATCAGTATCATGCGTAAGGTTCTGTCCTCTCATCAAGGGACAATCTATTTTGAGTATTCTATTCCCCGTATGGGGCGACGTATTGACGTTGTACTTCTGATAGGACCAGTGATATTTGTTCTTGAGTTCAAGGTTGGTGAGAGAGAATTCACCACGCATGCCACGGATCAAACATGGGATTACGCGTTAGATTTGAAGAACTTCCATGAGTCAAGCCACGAACAGTTTATCGCTCCGGTTCTCATCGCCACAGAAGCAACGAACGTTGCACCTAGTATCTCTCTCACTCCACAAAACGATAAACTATTTCATCCAATAAAAACCAATGTTGATCTTCTCTGCAAAGTGATAGAAAATGTTCTACGCTTTGCCGATGGTAACGACATTGATCGGTCGCAGTGGGAGAGCGGGCGGTATTGCCCTACTCCGACAATCATCGAGGCAGCTATGGCGCTCTATAATGATCATTCTGTTGCTGATATCTCGCGCAGTGATGCCGGTGCGATAAATTTGAGCAAAACATCAGATGCGATTTCTGACATCATTAGATCATCAAAGGACCAATTCCTTAAATCAATCTGCTTTGTAACTGGTGTGCCCGGCGCGGGGAAAACACTTGTTGGTCTCAATATTGCAACAAAACACCTCGACCCATCTGATGATCTCTACAGCGTTTTTCTCTCTGGCAATGGCCCACTTGTTAGAATTCTCCGTGAAGCACTTGCTCGGGACAAGGTACGGCATGGACATGAAGGTGGTGACAAAATCAAAATTGGTGAAGCACGTAGCAAAGTGAAAGCATTCATTCAGAATGTTCACGAATTTCGCGATGAATGTCTTCGTGATCCCAATCCACCAAAAGAGCATGTCACATTGTTTGACGAAGCCCAGCGAGCCTGGAATGCGAAACAGACTTCTTCATTCATGCGCCGGAAAAAAGATACCCCCGGCTTTAAACACTCCGAACCCGAATTCCTTATTTCCTGCCTTGATCGTCAGCCTGACTGGGCGGTAATCGTGTGTCTTGTTGGAGGTGGGCAGGAGATCAATACTGGCGAGGCGGGAATTGGTGAATGGATTGAATCGTTAAACCGGTCGTTTTACGATTGGCACATATACATTTCACCGCACCTAACCGATACTGAGTATGGAGCAAAAGATGTTTTGAAACAAATAAAATCCCGACAACGCGTCGAATATAAAGAAGAACTGCACCTTGCCGTTTCGATGCGGTCTTTCCGCGCAGAACATGTGTCGCTTTTAGTCAAACAACTGCTTGATCTCGATGTTGAAGAAGCTCAAAGAACACTCGATAAAGTAAAAGAAAAGTATCCGATAGTCATTATGCGTGATTTTGTCAAGGCCAAGCAATGGCTGAAAAATCAAGCGCGAGGCTCGGAACGCTATGGAATTGTTGTTTCATCACAGGCAGAGCGCCTAAAACCTCACGCGATTGATGTGAAATCGCCAATGGACCCGATTCACTGGTTCCTTGACGGCAAGGAGGATGTGCGCTCTTCGTATTATCTTGAGGATGTTGCCACGGAATTTCATATACAGGGATTGGAACTCGACTGGGTATGCATTACATGGGACGCTGATTTTCGCTATTCGAAGAAAGGCTGGGAGCACTGGTCTTTTTGCGGTGACCGTTGGAGGCATATCAAGAAAGAGGAACGAAAGAACTATCTCAAGAATGCTTACCGTGTTCTTTTGACCCGTGCTCGCCAAGGTATGGTTATTGTGGTTCCTCCAGGAGATGCTGAGGATCCAACGCGTGCCCCCGCGTTTTACGATGAAACTTTCAATTATCTCAAAAACATTGGGTTTTTGATGATTTAGCATTGTTGGTTATTGAGTACCCTAACATCAGAGTTTTGACAGAGCCGGGTTATCTTAGAATAGATTTAAGAAATAGTACTTTAAGTCCTGTAAATTTTTAAATGAGAATTTTAAAAATTACCTTAATAATCAGGCAAAAAATCGCCACAGCATTGATATCAAGGTTCAAATTAAAACACCATCTGAGTAAAAGACATTACAGGCAGTTGATTTTGTTAGTTGGGCTATTTTTAGAAAATATGAATATGCAGATGATACTTTTTACAACATAATTAAAAATAGGATGGTGGAAGAAAATCCACTATTCCCCTAAAAATGCAAAACCTCGTGTGCTATTTGCGAGCAACCATCCGGAAGCCCACACACGAGGATTTACTTGCTAACAAAAATATTAGCCAAAAGAGGGTAAATTTGCAATAGCTATTTTTAGGATAATTTATTCAACTTCAGAGGCGGGATAATCAAAGTCCGTTGATATATATGAACAAATTAGGTTTTATTACAGAAGAGCTAGAGAAACTGAAAGAGGCTGGCCTCCTTATCAATATCCGCACGATCGAAGGGCCACAGGGCGCCTGGATTACGGTAGATGGGAAGAAGGTGTTCAATCTCTGCTCGAATAATTATCTGGGTTTTGCAAATGACCCGCAACTAAAGTCTTCAGCGCAAAAGGCTATTGAGACTTATGGTGTAGGCCCCGCGGCGGTAAGGACTATTGCGGGAACAACGACACTTCATAAGGAACTCGAACGAAAACTTGCGCTTTTTAAAGGAGTCGAAAGCGCGATAACATTTCAGTCGGGGTTCTGTGCAAACCTTGCGGTTATTCCTGCAATCGTAGGTGAAGGGGATGTTGTCTTCTCTGACGAACTCAATCATGCGAGTATTATTGATGGGTGTCGCCTTTCCAAGGCAAAGATTGTCCGCTATGGGCACTGTAACCCGAAAGACCTTCAGTTAAAAATTTCTGAGGAAAAGGATGCCAGACGCATGCTTATTATTACTGACGGTGTCTTCAGCATGGAGGGAGATATCGCACCATTACCAGAAATCGTGGAGATCGCCGAAAATTTTGGGGCCATTACCATGGTAGACGATGCACACGGAGAAGGTGTATTGGGACGGGGTGGCAGGGGCATTGTAGATCTCTTTAAGTTGCACGGCAGAGTCGATATCGAGGTAGGCACTTTATCAAAGGCATTTGGTGTGGTGGGTGGCTATATTGCAGGGAGTAAAAGGTTAACGGATTATCTGGTACAAAAGGGACGTCCCTTCCTCTTTTCCAGCGCCGTGACGGCAGCCGACGTGGCGGCATGTATTGCTGCTGTGGACATTCTCATAGCCTCTGATACACTCGTCAAACAACTCTGGCAAAATACCGCATTTTTTCAGGAGAAGATGAGACCGATTGGATTTAACCTCGGCCAAACAAAAACGCCGATTACTCCCGTGATGATAGGGGATGCAAAGGTAGCTAAGGATTTTAGCCAAAAATTATTTGAGGAGGGCGTCTTTGCCCAGGCCATTGGTTATCCTACGGTGTCTATGGGCAAGGCGCGTATCCGTGTGATGCTTTCGGCTGCACACAGCAAGGATGACCTTATCCGGGCAATAGAACGTTTTGAAAGAATTGGGAAATCTCTGGGAATACTGAAGTGAATATCCATCCATTTCTGTTGATTTTTTGAAGAAAAACGTTTAGTATTCGACTTTGTATTTGTTTGAATAAATTCTTAATATTTTATTTTGGGTTATGTTGATTTGGGTATTTTTACATGAAAAAATTTATAATCGCAACAATCTCGTTAGTGTGTATGTTCGGTTGTGGTAAAAAGGACGCAGAAATGCTGGAAAAGGAGGTTGTTTCTGCCGAAAAGAAGCAGGTTGAAATAAAGTTGCCAGAGGAGAAACATGATTTTATCAAGAACGAGCAGGGCTTCATAGTGCACATGAAAGACATCAAGGTGCTTTTAAAACATTTGTCGACATCCATTAATCAGCAGGACTGGGAGGCCATTAAACAGGATACGAAAAAACTGAAAGAGGCAAGTCCTGTTGTCTTTACCGGGGTAAATAAAGATGTGTTGCCTGTCGAGTTTGTAAACCTCGATGTTAAGTTTCACATGAGCGCCCTGGAATTGATTGGCGCTTGTCAGGAGAAGAATAAAGACAAAGCCACGGCTGCCTTTTTCAAGGTAGTGAATAGTTGTGACGAGTGCCATGCCAAATTTAATCCCAAAGAGGCGTCTACGTCGTGGTTTCAATAGCGTTAAACTGAATTCTACAATAGGACACAGATGAACGCAGATAAGGCGGATTTTGATACTAGAGAATGATTTCACGAGAAAGGAGACGTAACATCTGAATTAACTCTCTGAAAATCAGTGCAAATCTGTGTTAATCAGCGTCCCAAAGCGTTTTTTGGATTAAATTTGTTATTAGAACTTTCTTTGATTTTTACGTATCCGTTATAACTGTCTTTTCGATAATTTCCTTCTTTGAAAAGGGGGTGATATCTGTGGCGTGGGGAAAAAAACGATTGATTGATTATGCCGCCTGCGGCGGGTGAGCGGGCAAGGTCCCCGTTGAAGACATGGCGTACGTAGTCAACCATCTGCCTGAATACCCAAATGAACGCGTATTGGTTGGCCCCAAGACCTTTGCCGATGCGGGCATTTATAAGATTAGCGACGATATGGCCACGGTGTCGACCCTGGATTTCTTTACTCCAGTTGTGAACAACCCGTATGACTACGGACAGATCGCCGCCGCCAATGCCCTGAGTGACGTCTATGCCATGGGCGGTAAACCCCTCACGGCAATGAATATCCTCTGCTACCCGATAAAATCACTGGATAGAGATATTGTGGTTGAAATTCTTAAGGGCAGCGCTGACAAGGTCAATGAGGCAGGGGCTGTTATCATAGGTGGTCACACCCTTCAGGATAGTGAGATCAAATATGGGTTGTCCGTTACAGGAATTATCCATCCCGACAGGGTTGTCACCAATGCAGGTGCACGGGCAGGTGATGCGCTTGTGTTGACAAAGCCACTTGGTACCGGATTGATTATTTCGGCGATTAAGGCTGATAAGGTTCTTGAGGAACACATAAATCTGGCGACCAGGAGCATGGTTTTGTTGAACAAGACGGCCTCTGAGGCGATGCTGGAAGCAGGCGTCAGCGCATGTACGGATATCACCGGTTTTGGGCTTATGGGTCATGCATACGAGTTGGCTGAGGCCAGCAAGGTGACGTTATCCTTTTTTGCCGGACGCATACCGGTATTCGATGGTTGTGAACGTTATGTCAAGATGGGATTGATGCCGGGGGTATCAAAGCTCAGTAAAAAATATTTAAAGAATGCAATCAGGGTTAATCCCAAGGTTCGAGAGGAGTTAGTGGACGTTTTGTTTGATGCCCAGACCTCTGGTGGTCTGCTTATCTCGGTTCCCAAAGGGAAGGCGGAAATACTCTGTACAAAACTCAAAGAAAGAGGCGCTCTGACGTTTGATGTTGTTGGTGAAGTACATCAAAGGGAAGATGTTTCTATCGTTGTTACACCATGAAAAGCAGGTTGATGAAATTAAGCATTCTTATATTTGTTGTCTCATGTCTGATCATTGGGGTCTCTTTTGTTATCCGATTAGTTTTTCATAAAGATACGGTAACGGCTATGGGTGGTCTGAATGCAGTAATAGATGAGGATACCTTTACACGCCAGCGGAAACGGATGGTGGAAGAACAGATTGCCTATCGGGGCATTGTGGATAAAGGGGTGTTAGAGGCTATGCAGACTGTGCCACGCCACCTGTTTATTCCCGAAGAGAATCGGTCGTATAGTTATTATGACCAGCCTGTGCCGATAGGTTTTGGCCAGACAATCTCCCAGCCGTATATTGTTGCATTTATGACGGAATTGTTAAAATTGGGCAAGGAGGATGTCGTGTTAGAGGTAGGGACTGGTTCAGGCTATCAGGCTGCCATCCTCTCCAAACTGGTAAAACAGGTGTACACGATAGAAATTATAGAAGGATTGGGCAAGGAGGCTTCTAAGCGGTTGAAAACTATGGGTTATACTAATGTGGAAGTTAAAGTTGGTGATGGTTATAAAGGATGGCCGGAACATGCTCCGTTTGATGCGATTATCGTTACTGCAGCCGCCGAGCATGTTCCGCAACCTCTTATCGACCAGCTCAAACCCGGCGGTCGATTAATTATTCCTGTTGGTGGTGTTTATGAAGTGCAGGACCTGATGTTGATTACCAAAGACGCCTCTTCGAAGGTTGTGAAAGAGTCCATTATTCCCGTCCGATTTGTACCACTCATTCGGAAATAAAATCAGAAAATTTATAAGGAGAATACAGATGGCCGGAAAGATGAAATATTTATGGCTAGGATTCGTTGTTGCTATTGCATTTTACAGTAATTTTAATGCAGTTTTTGCTGGCCCTGTCTGGTCGATTGAGGGTGAATATTTTGAGGGTTGTACCTGCAATCCCGGTTGTCCATGTCTTTTTGGCAGCGAACCGACTCACAACAAAACGTGCAAGATTGCAGGCGTTTTTCATATTCAAAAAGGTAGTTATGGACAGTACAGCTTAGACGGCCAAACGGTTATTGGCATAACGGATTTAACGGCAACCCCGGATAAAAATTGGATTGTATTTTACATTGACGATAAAAAAGCCTCTGCCGTTCAGAAAAATGCATTGCTTGACATTTTTCAAAATCATGTATTTAGCTTCGCAAAAGTTCCACAAGACAGAATAACCGTGCGATACTTGCCTATTAGTACGGAATCTTCTGAATGGCGTAAAAAAGCAGTAGCCGGTGATAGATTATCACTGGATATTGAGTTATTACATGGTGCGGGAGATACCAGTAAGCCTACCCAGATTGTGAACAAAAATTTTTCCATCTGGGCGAAGGAGTTTGATATGGCTTTGGATATGGGAAAGGCAACCACTCATCGGTTCAATGAAGATAAATATGAGTGGAATTACGATGGTCGAAGCGGCTTTGCAACAAAATTTCACTTTATGAACAATTGAAGGGTTTTGATTTACCTTCGCAAATGGGTTAAGTCTAAAAGCAACCACAGATTTCGCAGATTGCACAGATTTTGGGGGGAGGATTTACGGATTATTTTGTATTGTTTATCAGTGTAATCGGTGTAATCGTTCGACTGAGCGCTCACGACGAAGTCTGTGGTTTCAAATGCCTTTTCATTGGTTAATTGAGTTATTCAACCGTTACGCTTTTGGCGAGATTTCTGGGTTTGTCTACATCACAGCCGCGCATGACTGCCGTGTGATATGCCAGCAATTGAAGCGGAATTACTGAAAGTAGCGGCATTAGCGGGTCAAGGGTTTTGGGAATATAAAATACATGGTCTACCTTTTCCGCGATCTGTTCGTCACCTTCAGTCGCAATTGCAATCACCCTTCCACCCCTTGATTTCACCTCTTCTATGTTGCTTAATATCTTTCCATAAACTTTGTCCTGTGTGGCGATAAAGATTACAGGCATATCCTCATTAATAAGCGCTATCGGGCCATGTTTCATCTCTGCTGCGGGGTAACCTTCTGCATGAATGTAAGATATTTCCTTGAGTTTTAATGCGCCTTCAAGAGCGACAGGATAATTGTATCCCCTGCCTAAATAAAGGGCATGTTCATTATCCTTGTATAACTTTGCAATCTCCACAATTTCTTCTTCCCTGTTCAGGATAGACTGAATCTTGTCAGGCACGGTTTGGGCGACCTTTACCATGTCTGAAAACATCGGAGAATGGCCATTCTTTAGCTTCATCATGTAAAGGGTAAACAAATATAAGATAACTATCTGGGCAGTAAATGCCTTTGTTGAAGCAACGCCAATTTCCGGGCCGATGTGTAAGTAAACGCCAAAATCCGATTCTCTTGCGATGGTGCTGCCAACGACGTTGCAGATAGAGAGGATTTTTGCGCCCTTGTGTTTCGCCTCGCGCATGGCGCCGAGTGTGTCCGCCGTTTCACCGGACTGGCTTATTGCAATTACGATAGTGCCTTCTTCGATCACGGGATTCCGATACCGAAATTCTGAGGCGTATTCTACTTCAACCGGTATACGGGCAAGTTCTTCCAGCATGTATTCACCAACCAGTCCTGCATGCCACGATGTGCCACAGGCGACAATGACAATGCGCCTGGCTTCCCGGAGTATTTTCTCGTGGCTAATCAATCCGCCAAGTCTTACTGAGCTGCTGCTCGTATTGATTCTTCCACGCATGGCATTTCTTAATGCCTGCGGTTGCTCGTGTATCTCCTTAAGCATAAAGTGCGGATAGCCACCCTTCTCGATCATATCGATATTCCATAGCACCTCTTCTACTTTTTTAGAGGTGGGGATGTTTTGCATGGTCTTGGTTTCGTACTTATTCCTGGTAAGAATAGCTACTTCATTATCGTCCAGATATACTACGTCCCGTGTGTGTTCCAGCGATGCGGAAATATCAGAGGTAATGAAATATTCCTGTTGCCCGATCCCCAGCACAAGAGGCGATCCCTTTCGTGCCGCAACAATCTTTTGAGGGTCTTTTGTTGAAATTACCGCAATGCCGTACGTCCCCTCAACCTCTTTCAACGCCTCCATGACTGCCATTTCCAGGTTGCCGTGAAAATATTTTTCAATCAGATGTGCTAATACCTCTGTGTCAGTTTCACTCCTGAAGATATGCCCTTCACGTGTTAATCTTGTCTTTAAATAATCATAATTTTCGATAATTCCATTGTGCACCACGGCAATTTCGTTTTTACAGTCGATGTGAGGGTGTGCGTTTTCCATAGAAGGGGCGCCGTGGGTTGCCCATCGGGTATGTGCGATTCCCATGTTTGCGTGGATGTTGTTTCCGTTGAGCGTCTTTTCCAGTTCGGCAATCTTACCAACGGCCTTTTTACATTCCAAGGTACCGTTCTCGATAAATGCTATTCCGGAAGAATCATACCCGCGGTATTCGAGTCTTTTGATGCCGTCGAGGAGCACCTTGATGGCCTCTTTATGCCCAATATATCCCACAATTCCGCACATAAAGATTTTTCCCCCAAAAAATACCACATATCGCAGTACTTAGATAAAAAGAAGACCGCCCCTTTACCCCTCCTTGCGAAGGAGGGGAGAGAGGGGAGGTTGAAAGTTTCCACAGCATTATACTCTGCAGCAATCGGGTGCAGAATATTTATAAATATTATGATGCTTAATGAACAGGATTGTCAATATAAAAGTTCATTTGACAGTAATTTATGGTTGTGATACGATGTTCCACGCATGGGTATTAAATATACGCTAAATCAGGTACAATCCATTATCGGTGGAAAGATTATTGGCAACGGAGACACGATAATTACCGATGTTGCCAGCGTTGAAACTGCAAAAGAAGGAAGCATCACCTTCATCAAGGACGATTCTTTAATCCCACAGGCCATGAAATCAATGGCCTCCGCAATTGTCGTGCACCGCGAGATACAAGCGCTCAAAAGTCCCCAGATCGTTATCGAGAATCCATTTCTGGCATTTTCCAGGTTTACTGAGGTTGTGGCTGAAGAAAGATATAAACGTCCGGCAGGCATCCACCCCACGGCTATTATCAGCGAAGAAGCTATTATAGGAAAGGGAGTTTCTATTGGGGCGTATGCTGTTGTTGATGATTACGTATGCATAGGGAATAATGTCACTATCTATCCGAATGCGTTTATTGGGAAGGAGAGTCGTATTGGTGACGATTCTGTTATTTACGCCAACGTCTCTATTCGTGAAAATGTTATTATTGGGAAACGGGCTATTATCCATTGCAACAGCGTAATAGGGGATGATGGATTCGGGTATCTTCAGGTAAAAGGTAAGCATAAGAAAATTCCACAAATAGGAACCGTCGAGATAGGGGACGACGTTGAGATTGGCGCCATGGTAACGATTTGCCGGGCTGCGCTTGATAAGACAATTATTGGAAACGGGGTGAAGATAGACAATCACTCGCATATCGCCCATAATGTTACCATAGGAGACAACACGATGCTTATCGCCTACGCCAAGATTGCAGGGAGCACAAAAATCGGAAAGAACGTCATGATTGCCGAAGATGTGGGTATCACCGACCATGCAACGATCGGTGATAACTGTATCATTGGTGGAGGTTCAAACGTTTACAAGAGTTTAGAGCCGGGTTCTGTTGTGTGGGGCTCACCGGCTAAGCCTATCAATGAAGAAAAACGCATCCAGGTCTTAATTAAAAAATTGCCTGAAATGTACAATGCCATCAAGAAATTTATAAAGACTTCACAGTAAGAACTGGCGAGACGTTATACTGCAAATTGATGAAGGATTTGGAACTGAAAATTACACAGATTTCTTATAACTACAACTTTCCCAGTATGATGCTGGCGTTGTGGCCGCCGAAACCGAATGAATTGGAAAGCACCTTTTTGACCTTCTTTTCACGGGCCACGTTAGGGATAAAATCTAACCCCATACACTCCGGATCAGGTGTCTTGTAGTTGATGGTGGGTGGCATAACCCCCTCCTTGATTACCATAGCGCAGATGATGGCTTCTACGCTCCCCGAAGCGCCGAGTTGATGACCCAGCATGGACTTTGTAGAACTAATGGGGATTT
>JACRII010000200.1 GCA_016235875.1 Planctomycetota bacterium | reverse complement strand
TGTCGCTTCCCGATCAACCACCACCCAAGGTTTATGCCGCCGGACAGACGGGTCTGTAGTGCCGACCTTTTAACATGATCCCTTGTATCTACTGGCTTAGCGGCTCGTCTACCCCTCGAATTGCGAAGGTCGGGCTAAGCAGTTCGTTGATACCTTTTAACCTTTTTGATATTGCTACTGTTTTCATAGTTTTACCATATTGCACTAATTGCTTCAAATGATATACCTTAGAGCTTACTCTTGTCAAATTTATTTTGACAAAGATTTTAAATCTGTTTAATCTGCGTAATCTGTGTCCGATTTTAATCCTTTTTTACCTGAGTTTTAATTTGCATCGTGGACAGAAGTCGGGTCCTTTTATATCTGTATCTTGCAGGGAGTTTGAAAAATGCATGATGCACCGTGTGTCTCCGCAGTGCCCAAGTCTGTATGTATGGCCAAGCTCATGGACTGCTTCTTTTAGTGCGCGCACCAGGAATAGTTTCTCATTTTTTGGCATGCCGTAATATTCCTGGCGGAGTCTCACCAGCGATATGACACAGAAACCATGTGCGACATCTGCCTCTCCAAAGACGAAGTTCAACTCCGGCACATATAAGTCGAGATCAACGATACCAAGGATGCGTGTGTCCATCACAGGTATATTTTTCAGCCATTCCAGGATTTTGGTCGAGTGGTATTGGTTCCTCTTTGGATTAAAAGCATATTGTGGGATAGGTTCCTCCCTTGCTATTCTAACATCGAAACCAAATGTACGGATTAGCTCATTTTGCAGGAAAACTAAAATCTCTTTCCGGATGGCGCCAAATGGAACGATCAAAAGGGATTGGGTTTTAGGTGTTGTTGCAAACATCAAGTTTTTATTGTATCTCTTTCTCTATTTTGCTATATATTCACTGTGAATTTCTTCTTTATCCTACTATGATAAAATAAAAATACAATAAAGAAAGGTTTTTCAGTGCATATCCCTGACGGGTTTCTGGACACAAAGACGTGGATCGGGATGGGCGGTATTTCTGCTGTATTTATTGGTATTGCCGTTCGAACGGCAAACAAAAAGATATCGGAAAAACACATCCCCCTTCTGGGTGTCATGGCGGCCTTTGTCTTTGCTGCACAGATGTTTAATTTTCCCGTTGGCGGCGGGACGAGCGGTCACTTCATGGGCGCTACCCTCATCGCTATTCTTCTTGGCCCATGGGCATCCGTGCTCATAATGACAACGGTGCTTACCGTCCAGTGCCTGATATTCCAGGATGGCGGTCTTACAGCGCTGGGCGCAAATATATTCAATATGGGTGTTGCGGGCGGATTTTTTGGATATTATGTAAACACCATTATCCGGCTTTTTGTTCAGGGTAGAAAAGGTCTTTTTATCGGCAGTTTTACAGCGGCGTGGTGTTCTCTTGTGTTATCGGCAACCTGTTGCGCCGTAGAATTAAGCATTTCAGGCACAGCCCCATTAAAGATTGTTTTACCTGCCATGGCTGGTATCCACGCCATTATTGGCATTGGTGAAGGGTTTATTACGGTTGCTACACTCAGCCTGATTACCAGGGTAAGACCGGACTTGCTGGAGTTGCAGAAAATATAGTAGTCATTTATCCTGGACTCTAACAAGGAAGTCCGACGAAGTCAATTACATAATCTCTTTGTGGCTGGCATTGAATGGGGAATAAACCCCATAAGCGCTAACTTAAAATAACGATCAATTTAACCATGTACTGAATAATAACGAATATCGAACAAGGAATTTCGAATTATGAGGTTTTCTTGTCCTCCTTTTGTTTCGCGGTTTTTACGCTTGTTACAAAAATAGAAATAAGCTCATTATTCTCATTAATCAGGGGTTCAAGCTTTGACGTCGGCTTTATGAGATTGGCTTTTACAATCATCAATAACCATATCCTTGTTTCACGTAACTCCTTAAGGGAGACTTTCATCTTGTGTATAAAGTCAGAACGAGATTCTGCGCTTTGAGCTTCACCATAATTGGGAGCGGGTGATGTACCGCAGCGAATGAGTTGCCCGGCAATGTGATTTCCCGCCCTGGTTTTTGGCAAGGATTCCGCTGTACGAATAATTCTGACGGCAAAATCTATTAAGCGTTCTTCAAGATCAAATATTCTATTATTCTTCGACATTCATTATTCCTTGTTCGATATTCGATTTTGGAATCCTCATAAAAAGTAATAGCGCTATCCAAACCTGATAAAAAAATAGCAAATACAACTTAGTGCTTATGGAGATAAACATCTGCACTACAGGTTCCGTTTTGTTCGGGATACGGTATTATATTCCATTTCTATCAAATATTTTTTGATATGCAGCCCTGATGCGTATCCAGTTAATGAGCCGTCTGAACCAATGACCCTATGACAGGGGATGACAGGCGGCAAGGGGTTTTTATTATTTGCCATGCCAACTGCCCTGGCAGCATGGGGATTTCCAATCTGTCCGGCAACCCACTTATAGGAACGGCATTCTCCATACGGAATTTCCCGCAATTTATTCCATACCATTATCTGGAATGACGTACCACTGCATAAGTCCAGAGGAAAATCAAAGTCTACCTGCTTGCCTTTAAAATATGCCTGTAAAAGGTCTATTTCATATTTCAGGTGTGAATCATATCTCTGAATATTTATACGTGTCCTTCCATTCATTGAACGGGAAAGGTTGTTGTTTTGAACGAGGCGCTCTATATCATTTTCTGTGGAGTATGGAAATGCTATTTGGCAAACACCCTGAGTGCTTTTTGCGATGTACACGTATCCGAAAGGGGTTGAAAAGCTGCTAAAGTAAAGTATTTCAGGATTGTTTATGAGAACTTTTGTGTCCAAACGTCAACCTGTATCCTTTAATGATGCCCATAAAAATCAAAGTGATAAAAAGCAATGTGGCAAGTACAGAAATAGCAAGAGTGGTAATCACACACAGTTCTTTTATGCAATAATTCCACCATTTGTAGTGCAGCAGATGAATACCAAGTGTTTCGAGAAAGAAGAGGATGAGTGCTATGACGCCGAAACCAAGAACCAGGTGTTTGATGTCCTGTTTGTGGGGCGACATTGAGACCGTAAAGATGATAAGCGCCAGCAAGAAGAAAATATGGTGTATCTCTGTGATACGGAACTGATTCTTAAAGGCATGAAAAGTGACCCATACCGCATCGAGCAGATGACGCAGTAAATCGAAAAGCCCTTTGAGCGTAAAATGAATTTCCTGGGGGAATTCATTGCTGAGGTGGATGGGATTGGAAAGCAGCTTTGATATAAAAAAGATGAAAAAGACACAGCCAAACATAGGTGCAGCCGCAATAATGAAGTCGAAGATGAAGGGAATCTTGGGTTTATCGTACTTAATTCCTGTGCTATTGGATGTGAATAAATTCAGCTCTTTAATCGTCGTCCCCGTGACAAGACAAAACAGTGCATGACTGAGTTCGTGCACGATGGTGCCGGGCATGAGGAATCCATTGACAGTTTTCGTATTGATATACTTCGTCCACAGCCCGCACGTTGCATAACTGAGGAAGATAATCATGATAAGACCGATTGCTAAGGATAGGTATATCATATGTGTGGATTAGATTAACAGAGGTATTTGTATATGTCAATCTGAAAAGGTAATTTTCTCCAGTGCTCTGGCTTTGATGAAGCAGTGTTTCATTACTAAACTGGCGCTTGGCAGCCAACTAAAATTCTGTAGTGATCGGTGTGTATCTGTCAAAATCTGCGTCCCATTAATAAACAAAGAATTGCTTTGCAATTTAGAACATGAAATATATAATAAATGCGTCAATGCACCACTAAAATACACCGATAAGCACGGGAAAATAAATAGCGAGCAAACCATTATAAGAGGGGCTGAATATTACCCTATTCGGTCTAAGAGTATCCATGGTGAATTATTCGTATATTATGATTGTGTGGGGACGTAGCTCAGTCCGGGAGAGCGTCTCGTTCGCAACGAGAAGGCCGGGGGTTCGATTCCCCTCGTCTCCACCAACTTTAAAATAGAGTTCACCGCAGAGGACACGGAGGACGCAGAGAAACAGAAACTATAAACTAAGAAGATTCGGTTGGTTTGTTTTTCATGTAGCTGTCTGGCCACAAGGGCACTAAGACACAAAGAGAAAATAAGAGCAGATACAATAAACAGCGGGCAATAAGCTGTCCTGTCAATTGTGTGCTTGCAACTACTTTGTGCCTTTGCGTCTTTGTGGCTTTTTTATTTTGATTTGGAGAGATAAGTTATGAAAATTGCGATAACGGGTTTAACAGGCTTCCTCGGTCACTACGTTGCAAAAAAACTCTTCGAGAAGGACGTTCACATCCAGGCTCTTATACGGGACAGCAGTAATGTCTTGCATCTCCAGGATTATCAGAAAAAAATTACCTATCATAAAGGCGACTTAACTGATAAAGAGGCCTTGAAGAAATTTGTGCAGGGCGCCGATGTCGTTATCCACATGGCGTATGAGCGGCAGGGAGCTACGTTTTATGAAGCGGCAAATAGGGACATTAAGCGATTCGTAGAGGCAAATCTCCTGGGTAGCATAGAACTACTTGATGCCTCTAAACAAGCAGGTATCAAGCAATTCATTTTTATCAGTTCCTGTGCGGTGTATGGGCGCATCTATCCAAATATCAAGCTGGATGAATTCCATCCCCTGATGCCCGACTCGAATTACGGCGCTTACAAGGCATCGGTGGAGGCATTCTGTCATGCATATTATCTCTCAAAAACTTTTGATACAACCATCTTTCGCCCTGTAGGTATCTATGGTATAAACCCACATCTGGCGCATTCTGCCTGGTATAATATCGTAAAGGACATCAAACACGGCGGTAATGTGGAAGTCTCTGAGGGTGGAAAGGTCGTCTATGTTGAAGATGTGGTCCATGCTATAGACCTGGCAATTGGTAACATAGAAGCCGCAGGAAAGATATATAACCTGGTAGACTTTTACGTCGACAACATGAGCATAGCTCGTATGGCTAAAGAGATATGCGCTTCCCAATCCAATATCAGCGGCACACCCAAACAACCTGTCAATACCATCGACAATACCCAATCCAGGTCATTGGGGGTCCGTTATACAGGAAATAATGGTTTAAAACGATATATTCAAGAATTGATCAATCATATTTAACTTAGAACTTATCCGTAAATAAGTAGCTATTTTTTAGGAAACGTGTTATATTCAGTTCCATCTCTATAACCTTAGATTAATGGAGGTGGATATGGCACAGACACGATCATGGGAAGTATCAGAGGCGTTTTGGGAAAGA
>JACRII010000032.1 GCA_016235875.1 Planctomycetota bacterium | reverse complement strand
CTGACGACTGATATTAACCTCCCATTCCTTACTGCGGATGCCTCCGGCCCAAAACATTTTACCCATACCATAACGAGGGCAAAGCTGGAACAATTGGTTTCTCCGATCGTCAATCGGTGCGGGCATTCGGTTGAACAGGCGCTAAAGGATGCCAAATTAACGCCCAATGACATTCACAAGGTTATCCTTGTAGGCGGCCCTACGAGGATGCCATGCGTACATAAGTTTGTGGAAGATTACGCAGGGAAAAAAATCGAACGCGGGGTTGACCCGATGGAATGTGTAGCCATGGGCGCTGCGATCCAGGCGGGCGTTTTGTCCGGAGAGGTCAAAGACCTCGTCCTTCTCGATGTGACACCGCTGTCACTTGGTATTGAAACTCTTGGTGGGGTATTAACTCATTTAATTGAGAGAAATACAACAATTCCAACAAAGAAAAGTCAGGTCTTTACGACCGCAGAGGATAACCAGACCAGTGTGGAAGTCCATGTCATACAGGGTGAACGAGCGATGGCCAGGGATAACGTGACACTGGGAAGATTTCATCTTACGGGAATTCCTCCCGCACCGAGAGGTGTACCTCAGATCGAAGTGTCTTTCGATATTGATGCAAACGGTATTATCAATGTCCATGCAAAGGATCTGGGGACGGGAAATGAGCAGAAGATTACCATTACGGCTTCAACAAAATTGAACAAGGACGAGATCGACCGCATGGTCAAACAGGCGCAGGACTACTCAGACCAGGATAAACGCACGAAAGAGAAGGTTGAGACAAAAAACAAGGCGGACACTCTGGCCTACAGCGCCGAAAAAACTTTAAAGGACATGGCCGCGAAAGTAGACAGCGCACAAAAACAGAAGGTCGAGTCGGCCATTAAGGATTTGAGAGAATCGATAAAATCCGATGATGAAAAAGACATGCAGCAGAAGATGGATGCTTTAACAAACATCCTGCATGAAATCAGTTCGAAGATGTATCAGGAATCAGCCAAAAAGGGCGAGCAGCAGCCTCCCCCACCGCCTCCGGGAGACGAAGGCAAGAAGAAGAGGAAAAAGGGAGAAGGTGGAGAGGAAGATATCATCGATGCCGATTACGAAGTAAAAGAGTAGCGCATAAATTCAGTTAAATTTCCAGGGTAGGAAACTCTCAGATCGTTACAATAAATGTCTGGGCAGGTTTCCTACCCTTTATTTTTTCATAATTTCCATGCTCGTTTAATTAATAAGATTTATATGATTAGCAGCGCCAATATGGGTCTTATCGAATTAGCTTTTGCTTTTGTGCTGGATTTGGCCATCGGCGATCCACAATGGTCATACCATCCGGTGCGGCTAATTGGCAGGTCAATAGAAGGTATGGAGTATCTGGTAAGAAAATTGCCAATACCTGAACGTCTATGCGGGATACTTTTGACCATGATCATTGTTTCGGGAACTTACCTGGTAACTCATGCGGTGGTATTATTGTCAAGACAGTGGAGTATGCTGAGCGAAATAATAATTGGAGCATGTATCATTTATTTTACTATTTCGGTAAAATGTCTGGCTGATGAATCCAAAAAGGTAGTTGCAGCTCTAAAAGAAAATGATTTAATAAAGGCTCGAAAGTCATTATCACTAATTGTAGGCCGAGACACCGCAAACCTCAGTGAAGAGCAGATAGTGCGTGCTTGTGTGGAAACAGTTGCTGAGGGGAGCGTGGATGGTGTTTTATCGCCGTTGTTTTACGCCTTTGTCGGAGGCCCATCAGCAGCGATGGCATATAAGGCTGCGAATACGCTGGATTCCATGGTGGGGTATAAAGACGAGAAATATATCCGCTTTGGCTGGGCATCAGCACGATTGGATGACTTAGCGAATTATATTCCGGCCAGAATTTCTGCAGTTCTAATTCCGATAGCCTCTTTTTTGTGTGGTTGTGGTTTCAAGGGTTCTTTAAGGATTGCCTTTCGGGATGGTCGTAAGCATGAGAGTCCCAACAGTGGTATTTCCGAAGCGGCTATGGCAGGGGCTTTGGGAGTACAGATAGGGGGACCGAGTACGTATCAAGGTGAGATTGTAGAAAAGCCCTTTATCGGAGATGCCCAAAATCCATTGACTACGAAGTCAATAGATATAGCCATAAAAATCATGTATGTTGCGTCTATTTTATTTATGGCCTGTGAAATTGGATTCATCCTATGCTTAAAATATTGGTTCTAAAAACTCTTTGATGGTTCAATCGAGGACGATTGAATCAAAATGTTTTGGTTCGTTTAATTCACACTATGAAATTGACTAACAGTCTGTTGGAAAAACTTGATCCGAGGACAAAGATCGTTTCATTCCTTTCAATTATTTTATGCATGATACTGACCCCAATTACCCGTATTAGGGATTTTGGACTGTATTTTTTGTTAATATTGGCTATTGGATTTTGCTCAAAGATTGCGCCAAGTCAGATACTGAAAAAGATATGCATTTTAATCCCTTTTGTCCTCTTTATTGCGATGTTTGTACCGTTTATAAAGGAGGGAAATGTATGTTGGTCATTGAAAATAAGTCATTGGAAATTCGATATTACGTACGAAGGCGTCTGGACATTTCTTAATATCATCGTCAAGTCTACTTTATCTATTTTTCTGCTGGTGATCGCTACTTCAACAACAGCATTTCCTGATTTTTTAAAAGGACTGGACATGCTCCGTGTACCACGGTTGCTGGTCATGCTCATGTCGTTTATGTATCGTTATATCTTTGTATTGATAGACGAGGCAAGGAGGCTTATGCGCGCCAGATCTCTTCGTTATTTTGGTTCTAGGTATAAGGAACAATTTCGAGCTATGGGATATATGATTGGGGTATTATTTATCAGGACGTTTGAGCGTGCCGAGAGGATTTACAGTGCGATGATTATCCGCGGATTCAGCGGAGAAATACTCAGCGTCAAACGCTTCAGGTATTCTTCTATGGATATTTTATTCCTGGTTGGTATAATCGTGTCGTTAGTTTGTATTGTCTCGGGTCTGGTTAATAAGATTGAACATATGAGAGTAAGCGGCGCTCATCTATGGCAAGGATTATAAAAGTATCGAACTTAAATTACCGTTATCCCGACGGAACAACAGGTCTGAAAGACGTTAGTTTTGAAGTGGAAGAAGGGGAGACCATGGTTATTATCGGCGCCAATGGAACCGGAAAATCGACTCTGTTTATGAATCTGACGGGCATTCTGGATGGGGATGGTCATATAGAGGTCATGGGATTATTGCTCAATAAAATAAATCTGAAAGACATCAGACGGGGGATGGGAATGGTATTTCAGAATCCTGACGATCAGTTATTCTGTCCTACCGTTATGGACGATGTTTCGTTTGGGCCTTTAAACTTGGGGCTGAATGCCGATCAGGTTACCGAGACGTCACAAAAAGCATTAGCGCTGGTAGACTTACAAGGTTATGAATCTCGCACATCGTATCATCTGAGCTTTGGTGAGAAGAAAAGAGCAGCTATCGCCACGGTATTGTCTATGAATCCCAGGATATTGTTATTGGACGAACCCACCGGTGGATTGGACCCAAGAAGCATATCAAAATTTATCAATATACTGTACACTTTAAAATCTCAGGGTAAGACGCTCTTGATTGTAACACACGATCTGTTTCTTACCCAGGAGATAGCAGATCGAGTACTCGTTTTTAGTGAAGAAAAGAAACCCGTGGCAGTAGGACATTACAAAGAAATACTAAACAACCACGACCTGTTATTGAAAAACAACCTAATTCATCAACACCGTCATCGCCACGATGAGGTTGTGCATGAGCACGAACATCGGCATGGTTACATCCATAAACACTAGCGAAGCAAGGCCTCAGACCGATAAAAAACAAGAAGCAAGATTTATTTAAATACTTTATGGATAAATGGTTAAATGGTTATATGGTTGAATGGTTAATAACCATACAACCATCTTGCCATTTAACCATTCAACATATAAAATTTGACTCATCCCTGTTTTTACGAGGACAAATTTGTAAAGATAAATCAGAGATAAAGATTTTTAAAGAATAACGTTATGAAAACAGATTCTAATCAGGTTGACAGTAATAAATCTATTAGTTTTACCGAGGATATCTGTGCGGACGGGATATGCTGTTTTATGAGTATTCCCAGAAAACAGACTCATTTGGGCATGTGGAAGACTTTCATAAAGCGGAGAAATGCGTCTTACGGCGTAAAATTGCTTTACACAAGCATCCAGGCAAAAGACATAGTTTATACGCCGTGCAGATGTTTAGAATTTTATTTAAAAGAAGTTAATACAGAGAGCGGGGCTGCCCTCCGTGTAATTTTAAGATGCGGCATATTCACAAAAGGGTGCCGGCCATATACCTGTAAGGCGTTTCCAGACAAGACGGATAGTTTTATGCACGATGTCCCAGCCCCTTGTGTTTATAATGAATACATAGCACATGAGAATTATGTCCAACTCAAATATACCCATGTTTTTCGTCTCTTTTACGCTATTAAAGATGATCGCAGATTACTTGGAAAGATTTTTCCCGGCTATACAGCCGAAGAAACCAGGGAAAAATTAAACCAGTGTAAAGAGGTTGTGAAGATTAGCGCTGTTTGGAATGAAAAGCCATCGGAATACTTTCTTCTTGAAGTACCCAAAACAAAAACCGTATTGTATATCTCTGATGCACATCCAAAGATAGAGGGCGTAAAACATGCATACGGTTTGTGGCAGGGGCACATCGAAAGCTGGCTTGAGAAACATTACGGCAGTAAATGGCAGGCAAATTTGGCTGATGCAATGAAGAAAGAAAATACGGTAAAAAGAACACAATGAGTAAATGGAATAAGATATTTGCTTGTATTCAAACATTTGTAATTCTTTTTCTCATGATATGCCATGGCGGCAGTGTAATAAGTAACGCCAAAAAATCCGGGGCATTTCCATGCGCAGGGCATCAATGTGGCTGCAAATCTGAGGCTGATTGTAAAACACATTGCTGCTGTGCGCCTGACGAAAATCAAAATAAGTTTCATAACAGTAGCGAAAAACATAATGGTTTTAGAGCTTTTATAAGCAGTGTTAACTGCAAATATGGGAATGACCCGCTTACAACAATAACCTTTACGGCTAAATATATATTTGAAAGCCAGGTTCGACCTATAAAAGAGTCATTTCTGTGTTTCCTTTCCAATGACACATCATTTCATCTTCCAGAAGTAATTGTTTCTCCGCCAGAAAAACCACCAAGATATTTTGTATAAATACAGAGCATACAGAGATCTTACATTTGCCTAAACTATTTCAGTTTGTACCGCTGAATTATTAGGGCGAGAATCAGGTCTGTTTTGGTGATTTCCAACAGTTGTCTACCCCGAATTAATTGAGGGGTTAGATGTTCGTGAATTTATTCTGGATTAAGGAGGAATCTTGTGAAATCCAATTATTTTATACATTTTTGCGTTGTTGCTTGTATCTCTTTGATATCCTTTACTATTAATCAGGATGAAATATATTCTTGCGACCTTTGTTCTCTTGGCGGATTTGGCGGAACGACGGGCGCGGTAAACCCGATTGCTGCAGAGTCGCCAAAGAAAAACAAGTACACGCTGGGTTATATCCTTGAATATCAGGACTGGGAGGCTGTTAACATAAACAAAGCGCATAAACTGCATGAGGAAGGCCGGGATGCCCATGCGAGGAAGAACGATATTTCAAATAGTGTATTTTTTGGCTATGGAATCACCGATACCCTTTCCATCAGCCTTCAGGTGCCGTATGTTGAGAGGAGTTCCAGGGAGGTGCATGAAGAAGAGTTTCTTGGTGAAAAACAAAATTCTACAGGTCTTGGGGACTCAATTTTGCTTGGAAAATATAAGTTTTACGACAAACAATTCGGATTGGCAGGGATATTTGGCTTGAAATTTCCCACAGGCAATACGAATGAGAGGAATATGGCCGGTGAAAGATTTGAACCGGAATTACAGCCAGGCACCGGCTCTCTGGATTATATGGCAGGCATTTCCGCCAATAAAAAAATCAATCATTTGATTATATTGGACGGAACAGTGCTGTACCATTTGAAAACAAAAGGTGATCAGGATTATGAATTTGGCGATATCATTAGGACCACCGCAGGGGCAACCTTTCATGTCATTGACCGTGATAAAAAGCCTACCCTTAATCTTTTATCAGAAGTTATTACGCAATTCGCCAATAAAGACGAACAGGATGGTAAAACAGTACGTGATTCAGGGGGAACAACCATCTTTTTCGCACCTGGTATTTCTTCTCACGTAACAGAGCAGTTAAAGACAACGCTGTCCGTCCCAGTGCCCGTATTTCAGGCACTGGGTGGGGAACACCAGGAACTGGATTTCAACGTTCTTTTTAGTATG
>JACRII010000199.1 GCA_016235875.1 Planctomycetota bacterium | reverse complement strand
TCTTTCCCAAAACGCCTCTGATACTTCCCATGATCGTGTCTGTGCCATATCCACCTCCATTAATCTAAGGTTATAGAGATGGAACTGAATATAACACGTTTCCTAAAAAATAGCTACTTATTTACGGATAAGTTCTAAGTTTGATTCTTACACCTCTTTGCCGGGACGTGCATTTATTTCGCGAGTTCCTGTAGGGCCTTATCGTAAGCCTGATATGCCTTCTGACCAAAGAGAACAAAACGTACCTGTTCGATGTCGGTATGGGTTTTAAAATAGTTTATTACCGCTTTTAAGGCTACCATAGCTGCCTCGTTGACCGGATACCCATAAGCGCCGGTACTAATGGACGGAAATGCAACGCTCTTAAGTTTATATTGTGAAGCGAGATTGAGACTATTTTTATATGCATTAGCCAACAGTTCCGCTTCGCGCCTTTTACCGCCGAAGTAAATGGGGCCTACCGTATGAATCACGTATTTCGCTGTTAAATTTCCTCCTGTAGTAATTCGCGCCTCCCCTGTGGGACATCCACCCAACTTCCTGCATTCCTCCAATATCTTTGGACCTCCTGCCCGATGGATTGCCCCATCCACGCCGCCGCCTCCCAAAAGACTGGAATTTGCTGCATTAACTATGGCGTCTGTCTCCTGCTCTGTAATATCACCTTCGATAAGTTCCAGTACTGATTTGTTAATAGTAACTTTTACCATAATTTCACCAAAATAGGTTTCTGAATTTTAAATATCTTTTGGCTGTAAGATTTTTGGTTATTGGAATTTATTTGAATGTAATTGTCAAGCATAAAAACCTTGAAATATTAAAAGGCTTGTGAAATAATCTGATATGTTTGTTTTTACAGTATTGATACGAAAATACCCGTCATCCAGACCCTTTCCAGTAAGGGTCGAGGGGACTTTCCCTCCCCCGATGGGACTTCGTCGTGAGCTCAGCCGAACGAGGGATTAAGGGAGAGCGCCTTTCTCTTTATAAAGCCCGAAGGGCTGACAGAGTATAGCCCAGGGCGATAGCCCTGGGATAAGGATTTAATAATATTTTAGCCCTGAAAAGGGCGACACATTATCTTAATTCAATGATATTGCCCTTAATGGGACTTCGTCGTGAGCTTAGTCGAACGAGGGATTAAGGGAGGGTGAAATAGAGGGAATGAAAAACTATGGACGTTAGAGAGGCTATTCAGAAACGACGCAGCATTAGAAGATTCAAACCAGATCCTGTATCTGATGATTTGATACAACAACTTTTAGAGAGTGCACGACTTGCTCCATCGGGTTCTAACACCCAGCCGTGGAGGTTTATCGTGATAAAAGATGCTGAAACAAGGCAGAAATTGCAGACAGCCTCGTATAATCAGCGCCACGTCGGGCAAGCTCCCGTCATTATTGCCTGTTGCGCTGATATTAAGGCATTTGGTGAATTTCCGGAACGGATAGACGAACTCATCGCAGCCGGCGCCCTTCCTGCAAAGACCCGCGAGGTCTTTGTCCCGTCATTAAAGAAGGGCGGGATGAGCGCCGATATTAAATGGCATCTGCTGATTGCCGCTACAGGGAATACGGATATTGCCATTGAACATATGGTGCTTCAGGCCGTAGAGCTGGGATTGGGAACGTGCTGGGTGCGATGGTTTGATGATAATAAGGTCAAGGAGATACTCGAAATCTCAAAGAACATAGAGATCATAGCATTACTCCCCATAGGCTATCCTGCCGAAGAGCCTCCCCAGAGGCCGAGATTTAATTTGGAGAAGATTGTTTATTATGAAAAATATGGGGCTTCTTGATGTGTTTTTATGTAAAGGTACGACATAAGTACGACATGAAATGAGGGGGGGGGTAGGGCATATTGCTGAGAACACAATATCATATATATCATCAAATGCTGTAAAAAAAATAAAAGGACTCAGCGCTTGGAAAAAACTTCAATCCATACCTCTACACCGCTGGACACAGAATAAGCAAGATAAAGACGATCAAAGAAGGGCAAGACCTGTTATTTTGGTTTGACAAATGTAGTAAAGTTGCTAGAATACCGCTAAAACAACCTATACCTGTTATGAGTCATGGTCATACAGGCTTGTCCTCGCTGAAACGGGGAATGGTGATTAGACTTGGATGGAAACATCCATACAAAAGGCTGATTGTGGAAGACATGACCTTCTGTAGTTAGCCTTTTTTGTTGGAAGGATTAAGGGAATGGCTACAAAAACATTGAAAAAGAAGACAACGGATAAAAAAGTAAGTAATATGACAGTGAAAGAGCTAAAAAAACTTATTAAGGATACGGTTTTGGAGGTAATCGATCCTGATTATGGACTTGAGTTAAGACCAGAGGTTGAAAAAGAGTTACAGGAATCAATGAAGTCGAAAGAAAGGATTCCGGTTGAAGATGTAGCAAAAGAGCTGGGATTGAAATGGTAATGTATAAACTTGATTTCAGCGGTCAAGGCAAAAAATGTCTTCAATTGTTAGACAGAGAGACAGGGCAAAGGATTTTTGATAAACTCAAATGGCTTATAGAGAATGTTGACAGGGTAGAACATTTACAGCTTAAAGGCAAATATTCTGGACTTTATAAGCTAAAGGCTGGCGCTTATAGGGCGATATACGAAATAGACTACGAGAGGAAAGTTATTACAGTACACAAAATAGGACACAGGCGGGATATTTATAAATAGATTAAGAATGGTGCTTATTTCCAAAACGCTTTGTATACCTCAAATACAAATCTTCAACTTTTTTTCTTGCCCAGGGAGTTTTTCTCAGAAACTTCAAACTGGACTTGATACTTGGATCATTGTTAAATGACCTGATATTGACGACCCTTCCCATTTCTTCCCAACCATAATGTTCTACCAACTGGGTGAGAATCATTTCCAGCGTGATTCCGTGAAGGGGATTGTTGGGTTGTTGGCTATTCATGTTTATGCTCAGCCATGATCGGCGCAATGGGTTGCTCACCTAAATTTCGCTCAATATCAACATTCATACATTTTTTCTCACATAACGCCTGGTTTAGCGATTGCGACCGGCCATCTGCCACAATCATTCATAGGTATTGAGCTATTTTCATTTTCTGTCACTTTTAGTGTTGAGCCTAATACCCTTGTCTTCAATAGTAATCAGTCTTTTTTTGTAAAGGGCGCCTACCGCCTTCTTGTACGTTTTCTTGCTGACGCCGAACAATGTATAAATAGTTTCCGGGGCGCTTTTATCTGTTACTGAAATGAACCCGCCTTGCTCTTTCAATACAGTAATAATTGTGCCCGTTACATCATCGACTTTTTCATAGCCGGGTTTATGCAGGCAAAGATCTATTTTGTCATCATCCCGTATTTTTCTAATGAACCCTTTTATTTTCTGCCCTCTCTTTAATGTCTGAAACACCTCGTTAAAATGAAGTACCCCCCAATGCGAACTATTTATAATGGCCTTATAACCAATATCGGTCTGGTTGCATATGAACAATTCCACTTCCTGTCCCTCCTGAAGGTCACTAGGTTCTTTGTCAAGATACTTATCCAGTTTCGAGGAGGCTGCGATGCGATTACTGTTATCGAGATACACCCTGACGATATACGATTTCCCTTCTTTCATTGTGGGTTTTTGTTCACTATAAGGCACCAGCAGATCTTTGGGTAAACCCCAGTCAAGGAATGCCCCGACAGGGGTAACAGAAACAACCTTGAGCAAGGCAAAGTCACCAACCATAGCGTACGGATGCTCAGTTGTGGCAATAACACGATCTTCGGAATCAAGGTAGATAAAAACCTTAAGAATATCGCCAGCCTTGCAATTTTGGGGAACATACCGCTTCGGCAGTAGTATTTCACCTAGCCCTCCACCGTCAAGATAAATCCCGAAATCAACCTCCTTGACGACCGTTAGTTCGTTTACTATTCCTATCTCTGCCATGCTTATATCTTCCTATCCAGGCTTATCTTCATTATTTGGTAATTATACTCCTGCTCTGGATTTTTAACAACCTCCAAAACCATTTTCTGTGGATTCTTAATAAGCTTAATCAGTTTAGATGCATTTTCATGTAAATGATTTTGTATTGATTTGTTCCTGCAAAGTGCTATCATACTGAGCCAGCTACCCTTGAAAAGGGATTTTTCTGTCTATGGTACAAACCTATTGAACCGCATATTCACAGTTATTGGATTTATAAAAGACTTAACATTGGAACACAATTATAAAGCGTATCAATGGTACAAATTAATACTTTTCGTTTATTGGTTAAAATACCAATCAAACTACCATGAATAAAAAATGTACCAAAACCTTACAATCAGGTATCAGAGACAACCGATTTTGAATTGATTCCGTGGTTGATTATAAAGTAGATGCCCCATTTTTCTTGACACTCGTATAACCATTAGGTTATATTTATGGTCATCAAATTACTCAGACAGGTTAGTGATTATATAGATACATTACCAAAAGAGCAGCGTGCCATAATATATGCTGTCCTGGAAGATATAAAACAATACGGACTACAAGTCCCGTTGGTATCCATGAGGCAGATTAAAGGCAAATTATGGGAGGTCAAGATTTCGCAGACCAGAATATTCTATGTAGTTATTGAGAAAAACACAATGGTTCTCCTCCATGCCTATAAAAAGCAGAGCCAAAAGGCGCCGCAACATGAAATTGAAACCGCAATCCGTCGCATGAAGGATATACTTGAAAATTAAAAATAAGGAGGTTATTTCTATGAAAACCCATACTCACAGGAAAGATATTTATCGCCTTGAAGATGTTATTAACAAGCAGGAAAAAGACCGCGAATTTAAAATACTACTGGACAAAGCCAGATTGAGGGTTGCAATTGCAAGACAAATTAAAATCGCCCGAGAAGAAGCAGGACTCTCACAATCAGAACTCGCAGATGCCCTCGGCATAAGCCAGCCCATGATAGGCCGTCTTGAGGGGTTAAAAGACAATCGCCTGCCCAGTATTGAATTATTGGCAAAGATTGCCTCTATAACAAAAAAGAAACTGGTAGTAAATCAGCCGGGATTCCATCTGGAATTGGCATGTATGTAAGGTCAAGCCGAAACCAATCTCCGGAAGAAACGCCACCCTGCTCAGGTGTCAGAGACAACGGATTTTGAATTGATTACGTGGTTGGTAATAAAATGACATGACAAACTTTAATCTATTACTCAACAGCATTAAATCCATTCACCAGCAGTTGCAGGACAGCGCTGCTAAAGCTGTAAACAAACTGCTTACCATTTCCGACAAGGACTGGAAGATCAAAGGATATGGCAAAATTGCCGATTAAACGCAATAGGACGGCTGTACGCTTGTTTTTGATAGCACAATTAAGGGGATACTTGACGAAGCGAAAAGTTGTGTCCTGGAAGACCTGCCTTTATAAGTAGATGCTATTTTTTAATTATCTTAATCTTTTTCCAATAAAGTGCCTATCTTATGATAAGGCAATAGAATAATGGCAATAAAAAAATCAGAATTATACAGCTCCCTTTGGGCAAGCTGCGACGAATTGAGAGGCAGCATGGACGCAAGCCAATACAAGGACTATGTATTGGTTTTGTTGTTTATGAAATACGTATCCGACAAAGGCGGCGCATTGGTTGATATTCCCAAAGGCGGCAGTTTCAAAGACATGGTGAACCTGAAAGGGCAGTCCGACATTGGCGACAAAATCAATAAAATTATCGGGGAACTTGCCAAGGCCAACGACCTGACCGGTGTTATCACCGTTGCCGACTTTAACGATGATGAAAAGCTGGGTAAGGGCAAAGAGAAGGTTGACCGACTGAGCAACCTGATTGAGATATTTGAAAAGCCAGAACTGGATTTCAGCAGTAACCGCGCAGAGGGCGATGACATTCTTGGAGATGCCTACGAATACCTGATGCGACATTTCGCTACGGAAAGCGGAAAGAGTAAAGGACAATTCTACACACCTGCCGAAGTTTCCCGCATTATGGCAAAAGTGATTGGCATCAATCCGCATAAAATCACCGGACAAACCACGGTATATGACCCTACCCCCGGTTCGGGTTCTTTGCTGCTAAAAGTAGCCGATGGAGCTGGTAAATCAATTTCCATTTACGGACAGGAAAACGACAATGCCACACGAGCCCTGGCAGTTATGAATATGTGGCTGCATGGCAACCCTGCTTCTGAAATTGTTCAAGGAAATACGCTGGCATCGCCTCAGTTTACTGACGAGTCCACGGGCGAACTAAAACAATTTGACTATGCCGTTGCTAATCCGCCCTTTAGCTACAAAGCCTGGATGAATGGATGGCACCCCGCCAACGATATTTATAAACGTTTTGAAGGATACGACGCCCTGCCACCCAAAAAGAATGGCGACTTTGCTTTTCTCTTACACCTGATTAAATCGCTGAAATCAAAAGGCAAGGGTTGTATTGTTATGCCATTGGGTGTATTGTTTCGTGGCAATACTGAGGCCGATCTTCGCAAGAAGATTATTCAAAAGGGTTACATCAAAGGCATTATTGGTTTGCCGCCCAACTTGTTTTACGGAACGGGCATTGCCGCTTGTTTAATCGTCATTGATAAAGAAGACGCCCAACACCGCAAAGACATTTTTATGATTGACGCGGGTAAGGGCTTTATCAAAGACGGCAACAAAAATCGCCTCCGAGAGCAGGACATCCACAAGATTGTGGATACCTTCAACAACCGCATCGAAATACCAAAATATTCACGCATCATTCCCATTTCGGAAATTGCCGACCCGAAGAACGATTACAACCTGAACATCCCCCGATACATTGACAGCCAGGAAGCGGAGGATTTACAGGACATTGAAGCCCATTTGCTGGGCGATATTCCCAACCACGATATTGACGATTTGGGTAAGTACTGGGAGGTGTATCCCACATTGAAAAGCGCTTTGTTCAAACCAAGCAAACGGAAAAACTATTCCGCTTTGTGCATTGCCAAAGAGGAAATTAAAAACACCATTTTCCATCATCCGGAGTTTACCGCCTTCAGCAAAAAGATGAACGCCGTGTTTGACAAATGGAAAAAAGAAACCACCGCTTACACCAAAGCTTTAAACAAAGGTTTTCATCCCAAGCAGGAGATATACAAGATTTCTGAAAACCTTTTGCATTCTACAGGCTTTTGTGTGGGTACAAATTAAGTTTTCCACAGTGAAACAGGATAGCAGTTCTATAGTTGTAAAAGTTTCTGAACCCTCTTGCGGCAGATTTTATCTGTTGTATTTTGCTATTAATCCCTTCTGCTACCG
>JACRII010000198.1 GCA_016235875.1 Planctomycetota bacterium | reverse complement strand
TTATCCCCATGCAAATCTATCCCTACAAAATATCCCATTGCGCACCTCCTCCTATTTTTGTTAATATTTACCCACCCTTCATTCTCACATTGTACCATGAAGGGCGCACTCGGAGGTGCCTTCTATATGATTATCAGGCTTGTAGCCTGAACCGAAACATTTCGGTTCAATCGAGGACGATTGAACTAGCCGAAAAGGGATTGCTTCAGTCGTTCCTCCTTCGCAATGACATGGTAATAACTTTTTGGACAACCCCACCGACGCTAAAACTGATAGCTTAGCCCGACAAAAAACGTCCTTCCCGGTCTGGGCAGGTCTTCCGGTATGGAAGTCGGCCCGGGGTCGCTGTAGTCCTTGTCCAGCAGGTTATACACCGTCCCGTATACCTCCACGGTCTTGAAGAATTCCTTCCCGATAACCGAAAGGTTTAACAGTGTATACGCAGGCAAATCGTCCCTTGTGTCGCCTTCCTCCCTGGAACGCGGCCCGCTGACAAAGGTACTCAGATTGGTGTTGATATATTTCCAATAGTGTACGTTCACCCCAAAATTGCCTTTGTGTTTTGCTACAAACGGTAATTTATCCCCATCGTCGTCTTCAGGTGACTGGAAGGTATAATTCATAAAGACATAATTACCTTTGGTTATATCCACCTTCGTCTCCATCTCTACACCTTGTATGCGGGCGTCTCCAAAGTTTTCATACCGGGATGTATTTTGCGCAGATTCCACGGTGCGTAAGACAATAAGGTCTTTTACGTCGTTGAAGAAATAATTCACGCTGCTCGTAACATATTTGTTAAACTTGTAATTTAATCCCAACTCGTACGTTCTAATGGTTTCAGGGTCTAAGTCTTCATTTCCCTGTATGGCAGGCTGATTGGTGGAAAACATTTCCATAAAACTGGGCGCCCGAAATGCCTCCCCATACAGGAGTTTTAGCGAGGCATCCTTCATGAACGCCCAGGTTAAGCCTGAACGTGGACTGGTCGCACCCCCGAAATCGCTGTACTGATCGTGTCTTGCCCCTAAGGTAAGATTTACGGTATCGGTAATATCCCACGTATCCTGCAGGTAAACAGACCATATCCTTCGCGTGGCTTCTTTTAAATAAGGATACGTATCTGAAAAGTCCTGGATAGAATCAAGGGGTTCCAGCGTTGCTGGATTAAAGTTGCTTGAAAATCGGACGTTCGTTTGATTTATCAGACGATATTCCAAACCCAGGGTGATTACATTTCCATCAAACAGTTCGTAGTCAAACGGAATTTCTGTGCCGACGATCTTTTGAATCACCTTGCCATTACCAATGAACCCATCGGGATAGGTATTAAGCTTATCATAATTCCCGTCTCCGTCTGTATCCAAAGGTAACGTTACGCCCTCTGAAAACGATTCGATGTAAGTGTTATGATCAAACTGATCGTAATAGACCCTGGGCTTTAAAGTAAGTCGTTCCTCAAAGGTCTTCCGATACCCTGCCTCGCCGAATACGTAGTTGCTTTCTACATCAGATTCATCGTTTAAGGCATACTGGGGGCCTATAAAAGGTTCTCGGTTTCTATTACTGTACCATCCCTCAAAATAAATATCTTTGTAAACTGCCTTCAGGTTTAAGTCGTATTCCTGCCGCCCATCCTCCACCCTTCCTGGCGCCTGAGAGACCCGGGAAAAACCAAAAGAAGAAAGGGCGTTATCAATCCTTGTTTGATTATCGCTCTCAACGATGCCATCAAAACCATCAGACTGCCTGTAATGTACCATTCCTGAGACGCTAACCTTCCCCAACGTCTTCCCAAATACGATGTTTTCGTCATACGTGTCAAAGCTTCCATAACCACTGCTCACCTTTACACCGTCAATGTCCTTTGCGTCTTTGGTAATGATGTTAATAACCGCTGTAAATGCATTTTCACCGTACATAGCAGAACCAGGCCCGCGGATGATTTCTATCCTCTTTATACTTTCTACCGGGAAATCGTCAAAATTGCCAAAGGCTCCGCCTCTTAGAGGATTATTTATAAAGTGTCCATTAAGCATTACTCTTACCTTGTTCGCGCTCTCAAGACCACGCACGGCAGGGACGACATCCCCAAAATCCGCCTTCTTCAATATTTCAAACCCGGGCACCGTCCTCAAAATCTCAGCAAAAGTGCGGTAACCCAGATTCTTGATCTCCTCATCGGTAATTACCGTAACGATGCCTGGCGCCTTGCTGATCTGTGTCTCACGCCGTGTCGCTATGGTTACTTCCTCGCCAAACCCAAACCAAATGGCTTCGGTTGAAATCTCATCAGCCACCGCCGTATCCATGTTCAGATCCCTCTTACTATCAGTATCAAAAGATGTGTCTTCAAGGCGAGTCGTTGCTGCGTCCTCTGCAAAAGTGTGAGACAAATTGAGAGAAAGAAAGGTTTGCAAAATACCTATGGACAGGAAAAACAGAAGCCGCCTATTTGTTGTCCATTTGGTCATAGTGGATAACCACTCACTTTCCGGTGCATGTTTTAACTTGCATTGCTAATTGTGTTTTAAGGACGAATCTACGTAAGACGGAGCAAAATCAGTACCTCGAATACTTGTTAATAATTATTTTTGAAATATATTATATCCCTTTGGGAAAAAATAGGAACAAAAAATTTCGTTTTTAAACAAGCAAATTTTTAGCGTAAAATTGCATGGTAATGTGGAAAGGCTTCTATGGCACAGTTACCATAACTTTTCTTTTACAGTTGCGATGGGGTGAGGATCAAGAAACCCGCGTAAATACTGAATGTTACTGAGAAAAACTCCCAAAAGGTAGTGCCAACAATAGGTTGTTTTACCCTTGATATCACGATTTTCAATGGTATTAT
>JACRII010000031.1 GCA_016235875.1 Planctomycetota bacterium | reverse complement strand
TTCTGCCGTTTGTCATTTACCGTGAGTTGTGGTACAGGAATTGACAAATATCGAGCCATCTCCTCTAATAACACTTGTCCCAGAACCTGTCTTTCTGATGCATCCGTCGAAGTTAAGAGTCTTTTTGTATAGTGTGTTGCTACATTATTGGGCTGAAATAGGGTATCCTTTATGCTGTTGAATTTCCTATAAACTGCTTTATTGCCTTGTTTCCAGAACATGGATAACTCCAGATTATTTGTTTAAAAAAAATGTATTATACAATGGTATTGTAACTATTCTATCACGACAATTTTTTAATTGACAATCTGTATTTTTAATATATCCTTACTTTTTAATTGATTTTTGTACGAGTGTAATTTTGTTGGAATATTGTTAAGCTAATTAGTGTCATAAAAGGAGTTTTTATTGCATGAATCCGCTTTCTAAAAATTTTGTGCGTGCCAGTCTGGTGTATTTCTTCATTGCAGCCATACTTGGTACGATAATGATTTCAATGAAAAGCTACCCGGCCCAACTACTCTTTACCCACGTCCACTTAAACCTTTTGGGGTGGATGTCGATGATGATTTTTGGGGTCGGATACCATATCTTGCCCAGATTTTCCGGAACACCGCTGGCCTACCCCAAGCTGGGCAATCTTCAGTTCTATATTGCAAACATTGGTCTCGTAGGGTTAGTATGTTTTCGTCCTATCCATCCAGTTGCAGAAATCTTTGCAAGTCTGCAGGTGATTTCCGTCGGCTTGTTTGTGTTTAATATCTGGATGAGCATGATACCGCCCAAACCAGAGACTGAATAACGATTATATTTAATCATATAATTAAGGAGATTTTATAGAATGTATACTATAGGAATCGATATTGGTTCCATGTCGACGAACGGGATTTTGTTAAACGAAAAGAAGGAAATCCTTTCCTCAATAATCATACCAACCGGCGCCAGCAGTAAAAAAGCGGCGGATAAAACTTTCCATCAGATACTTACAGAACATAAACTAACAGAAAAGGATATTGATTATATTGTTGCTACCGGCTATGGGCGTATTAAGGTGCCATTTGCCAATGAGGTCGTAACAGAAATCACCTGTCATGCCAAGGGGGCGAATTACTTTTTTCCCAAGTCCAGGACTATTATCGATATTGGCGGACAGGACAGCAAGGTTATTAAGGTCGATGCGAATGGAAATGTCCTTGACTTTGTGATGAATGACAAGTGCGCAGCCGGAACAGGCCGCTTCCTGGAAGTTATGGCAAGGACTCTGGAGATAGACCTGGAAGAAATGGGACCGATTTCGCTGAACGGGAAGAATAACGTTTCTGTCAGCAGCCTTTGCACGGTTTTTGCCGAATCCGAGGTAGTATCCCTTATTGGCGCTGACCACAAAACAGCAGACATCTGCAAGGGATTACATCTCTCGATTGCCAAACGCATCACCGCACAGGTAAAGAGGATTGGGCTGGAAGAAGAGATTGTCATGACAGGCGGTGTCGCAAAGAATATCGGTGTCGTAACGGAGTTGGAGAAGAATCTTGGGTGTAAAATCTGGATTTCGGAAGAACCGCAAATCAACGGAGCGCTCGGAGCGGCTTTAATCGCCTTAGAAAAGGCGCAGGCAAAGAATCAACCCTCTGCTGTATCTGTTTCTGGAAATTCATCCACCGGGGCGTCCATTGCCGAGTTCTCGGTCGAAGAAAATACCCTGCCTAAAATAGGTTATTTTTGTTCGTATACCCCGGTAGAACTTATTCGCGCCGCTGGATTTCACCCGGTCAGAATCAATGGGTCTGATAAAGAATCGTGCTCTGCCAATGAAGTGCTTTGCGGCAATATCTGCCCTTATATCAAGGCCGTTGTCGATCAGAAAATTACCGGTAACCTGGAAGACTTTAAAGGAATGGTTTTCGTCAACTCGTGTGACGGGATGCGCAGGCTCTATGACGCATGGATTAGATTGGACGAAGGTAAAAAAACATTTAACTATATCCTGGATATTCCAAAAAACACCGATGATGCCGCAGTTTATTACTATGCAAACCTGTTAAAAAAATTCAAAGAAAAAATGGAATCGTATTTTACCTTAAAGATACACCACGATGACATCAATCACAGTATTTCCAAATATAATGCAGTTCGGGAAAAAGTACAATTATTCTTACAAAAATACTGGAGCGGGTATATTGGACAATCCGGATATGAGATTTTTTCTCTGTTAAAGAAGGGCGTAAATATCCTTCCCGAAAAGTTCCAGGAATACCTAAGCCACGTCATGAAACAAAAAGAGGACATCCGTGACACACGGGATATCCCTCGACTGTTCGTCTGGGGCAGCATTATGGAAAACGAGAGGATTATGAAGGTCGTTGAAGATGCGGGCGCCAAGGTTGTTGCTGAAGACTTATGTAATGGTAGTCGATCCTTTGATGCCCAGATTAATATCAGTAATGACCCCATTCTGTCAATTGCCAGAAGGTACATTAAACGTGCTCCGTGTTCTCGAATGGTTAATATCATCGAGAGGGTCAACAATGTGCTGTCGATCATGCAGGAAAAGTCGATTCATGGCGCGATTTATCATACCTTAAAATTTTGTGATCACAATCTCCTGGATTACCCTGTGATTAAAAAGACGTTCCATGAGAAAAATATTCCGCTTCTTCATCTGAATTGCGATTATACCCTGAGCAGCGAAGGGCAAATCAAGACAAGGGTCGAGGCCTTTCTCGAACAACTAACCGGTACTTCAAATAAAAAATAAATACAACATGATATCCATTCGAAAATGTAAGGAATGGGCAGAGCCATTTCTGCGTCGTATTTCCCCGATTTTATTTAGAGAACTTTTGCGGTTTATGAGGATATACCATTTCTTCTGCCGTGGAAATAAAAAGAAGGAATTGGTTTCCCTACGTGTGCAGGAGCGTGTAGGCGTAAGACATTTATACAACGTCTACGCCAACCCCAAAAGAACTATCTGGACGACAATGTTTGTTCCCTCGGAAATCCTGTTTGCGATGGGACTCTATCCTTTTTGTCTCGAAATCGGAGCGGCGCTCTTTGCAGGCTTAGGCCAAAGTTCAAAGGGACTCCTGGAAGCTGAATCATACGGCGTCCCCACAGATATCTGCTCTTTTCATCGCTCGGCAATTGGTCATGCATTCAGAAACTTATTTCCCCGAAATATCCTTCAGGCAGCCACCACGACATTATGTGATAACAATACAAAGACGACGAAGATATGCGAAACCGTTACGGGGAAAGAAACCATTGTCATTGACGTTCCGTACGAGGCAGATGATTATTCTGTCAGTTACCTGGCAAAACAACTCGAAGATTTCACGAAACGGCTGGAGGAAGTGACGGGGAGGAAGATGGAGAAGGAATCGTTTGAACAGGCGATTGAGTACTCGAATCAGACACGAGAAAAAATCCTGGAAGTTAATGAATTAAGAAAAGACCCATATTGTCCCTTGCCTGGCAGCAAAGCCCTGGGATTTATGTTCCCGGCATATTTATTAATTGGCTCGGAATTGTCGGTGGAGTTTTTTTCCAGCCTTGCTGCTGAATTGCGCGAGAAGATTGAGGAAAATAAGAAAGCGAATAAAACACCTCCAAAAGACCTGATCAAAATCCTCTGGCTTGAACTGAAACCCTATTTTAAGATTGATTTTTTGGAGAAATTAGAGAAAGAACAAGGGGTAAAGATCGTCTTTGAAGAAACAAACTACGTTTACTGGGATAAACTTGATCCGCAGAAACCTTACGAGAGCCTGGCAAAGAAACTTATTACCAGCCATTATAATGGCCCGCTTGAACGGCGCATTGAGGTTACCAGGATGCTTGCCAGGGAATACAAGGTAGACGCTGTGATTGTATTCTCGTCGTGGGGTTGCAGAAGAAATAATGCAGCAGTACCTGCTCTAAAAAGAGAGTTAAATAAAATTGGGTACCCACTCTTGAGCCTTGACGGGGATTGTGTCGATGACCACAATTACATGCCAGGACAGTTTTCCACAAGGATAGAAGGTTTCCTGGAGATGTTACGCGGACGGAAGGCCACTACTAATCTTCCTCAGCGAGAAGTATGCGAAGTGGGTATGTAAATTAGCTCGAATCTTTTTCCTTTAGCCAAGCTTCCATATATTTATCTTGCCGAAGTATTCGAATTCCCTGCATTTGTTTAATTTGAGAAAATATAGATTCCAAATTTTCCAAATTCTTTCTTACTTGATTATTACTAAATTGGTTTCCCTGACAATCTACATACAAATGCCAGGGGTGGATTGAAAAAGCGAAAAGTCCGCCTTGGGCTACCTCTCTCGCCTGCAAAACAGCATCAATATATTCACTAAAGATCCTTCGACCTTCAAAAATAGCCCATAGATAGGATGACATTTTCTTACCCTTCGCATCGCGAAAGGAAGGCAATGCCAGTTCCAAAAGACTCGAATTAAACGCCTCTAACGGATAAGGTTTACCTGCCCATTCAGTGCCAAGAATCGCTGTTTCAGATGAATCATATTGAAACCCTAAACGTTCTAAAACTTTTATCACAGTGCGGTTGATTCTTGTATAAGGCGCCCTGAATCCCTTGATTTCTTGCCCAAAAAGTTTTACAAGGATTTCCTTTGCCTTCTCAATAGACTCATCAATGGATTTTTCATTCATAGGTATGCCGGACACCTTCCCTAAGAAATCCTCATGCTTCAGGGAATGGCAGGCAATTTCATGTCTTTCAGATAATTTTGGGAGGTACATTCCGCTTTCAATGAGCATCTGTGCCGTTCGCGCCTCATAGAAAAGCGTGGCGTCTATATCATATTTTTCTAATAACTCGAGTATTTTTTGTAACCCTTTTTTGCAGGCATCTACCCGTATCTCGCCATATTCTATGGGAGAAGAAAGGGCATCATGCCGTCCTTCTACCGCGCTATTGGCATCCGGGTCAATATCCAGAGATATTGCAACATAGAGGGGTTCGTCAATCTTTGACATTTTTTAAGTTATTAACAACGGTTCAATTACCGCCAGACGCAAAGAACGCAAAATTTACGGTTAGGAATTTCAATCTTTTGTGATTTCCCTCTAAAAAGAGGGGACTTCGTCGTGAGCGCTCAGTCGAACGATAAAGGGGTGTGTAAGTTTGCCGCAACACGCCCCCAGCCCCTCTTTCTAGAGGGGAGCTTAAATGTCGCTGCCGCGGGCCTAGTTTTTTCTTTGTGCCCTTTGCGTCTTTGCGGTGAATTGTTAGTAAAATTATTTTGGCTTGAGGAGTGGGAAAAGGATGACCTCTCTGATGGATACGTTGTTTGTTAGAATCATAATAAGTCTATCGATACCTATTCCAAGCCCACCGGCAGGCGGCATACCGTATTTTAAAGCAGTCAGGAAATCTTCATCAACCTTACCAACAATA
>JACRII010000195.1 GCA_016235875.1 Planctomycetota bacterium | reverse complement strand
TAGCAGGATCAGTATTAACCTGTTTTTAATTGATTTGAATGACAACATTTTCTTTATCATTTTACTTAGTCAAGCTGGAAATTATTTTACGCGTGTAATATAAAGCAATCCATCTGCTAAAGAATAATTATAGGGGAAAGGGCATAGTTCCTGACTTAATCGTCCAATAATATAATGATACATCTCCCCGGCTTCTTCAGGGGACATCCCTTGCTCCACCTCAAAGAAATAACCCAATCCCAGGTCTTCCCCCCTGGGAGACATGATACTTCTTAGCCCATACTCTGAAGGATTGTGGGTAACCGGAGAATCCTTTTCCATTCCAAAAAGGGAAGGCAAACAGGAAAAACCCGGAGAATTCAGATATTCTTTATGAAGCACAAAATCAAGCGTCTCTAAAGCCTCTTTTTCCGTTTCTGTTGGAAACCCGACTATTATATAGAGATGAAACGCAATACCCACCTTTAAGCATGCATCCAGCACCCTTTTTACGATATCGGTCTTTATCCCCTTTTTCATTAAATCCAGCACACGCTGATCATATGATTCCAAACCAAACACCAGCTTTCGACATCCTGACTCGTGCATCTTTTCCAACAAATCGTCATCGAGGGAATTCTCAAACCGCACCCCACCCATCCATTTTATATTCCATCGCTTTTCCAACAGACCTTGAGATATCTCCCTTAATTTGTTAATAGGAACGGATTCATCAGTAAAGAAGAAATACGGCGTGTTGTATTTTTGAGAAAGTGTCGAAATATCCTCCATAAGGAGTTCCGTCCTGCGTAAGCGAAAACTCCTGTGGTCAAGATGCAGATTGCAAAAGGAACATTTCGAATAATAACACCCCCTCGATGTCTGAACGGGCAAAACGGAGGCAGGCGTGTGGTAAAGTTTTAAAGGAAAACCGTCAAAGTCAGGCGTTGGCAGTTTGTTTAAATCTTCCGTATAAAACGGTTCATTGATCTTTGTAACACCGTTCTCCCGATAAATCAGATTAGGCACCTTTTTAAAATCCCTCTTGCTATCCAGTTGTCCAGCCAGTTCAAGCAGGGCATGCTCACCTTCAAAAACAATAAAGCTATCCACCATCGAAAACAGATCATCTACTTTTTTTATATTCTCAATAAGCTTTGTAAAGACGCTGCCGCCTACGGTAATGTGGGTTTCCTTGTGCTGATTCTTTATTAATTTTGCAAGAGTTAGTCCTGGGATAATCTGTGAAGTATTGGTAATGGAAATACCCACCACATTTGGCGAAAACTCCAGGATGGAAGAAAGAATGTGCTTCTTATAAAGGCTGAGGAAGATGTTTTCCTCCTCATCGTCCAGCGCCTTAAAAATATCCTGGGATGAATACACAGAATACCGCATGTCATTGTTGAGTGACGTCATTGATGAAGGATAATACAGCGCAGACATACTTCTCAGGGCTTCATTGATGATATGAACGCTCTCCATATACCTTTCAAGATCATAAAAACCCTCAGACCGTAAGGTGTTTTTCGCCGTTTCCACTTTATCCGTTAATGCAGGGATCGCTTCTACGGCGTCAACCATGGTCTGGTATTGTTCCTGATACTGCGAAGAGTGAACAGAAGTCCTGTCCATACTTTTTATTTTATCAATGATCCTCTGGTAAAATTCACTGCATTCCTTTTTGGTGAGGAGTATATCCAGCAACTCAATATTCAAATCTCTCTGTCGAACTTCGGAAATACCGTTCTGTCTTAAAAATGCAGTTAAGGATGGCAGGCTGAGATAGGGCTGCGAAGGATGCCATGATGGGGGAAACAACAACAATACCTTCATTCTCTCACCTTTTTTTCTCCGCCTCCGCTTTCCCAATAGATTTCACCTTCGGCGGCATGATCGAATCCAGATGCAATGCCTCCCTGCCTGCAAGGACGTCCATTTGCTTCTGCGCCTGTATCTTCACAGGCAAACCATATATCTTAATGAATCCCAGGGCTGCGCTGTGGTCAAAGGTGTCTTCTTTTTGATAGGTAGCAAGTTTTTCACTATACAGCGATAAGGGTGATTTACGCCCAACTACGGTGCATGTCCCTTTCGATAATCTTACCCGGACTGTCCCTTTTATAAGACGCTGACTGCTTAACACGTATGCCACCAAATCCTGATGGAAAGCGGAAAACCAAAGCCCATTATAAATCAGATCGGCATAATGGGCAGATACGATGTCCTTAAAACGCAGGGCATCTTTTGTCATAATCATACCTTCAAGCGCCTTATGCGCTGTATGCAAAATAATAGCCGCAGGGGCTTCATAAATTTCTCTGGATTTAATACCTACAAGCCGGTTCTCCAGGTGGTCAATCCGGCCAATGCCATGCTTGCCACCCCGTGCATTCAACGTATTGATAAGGGTAACCCCGTCCATCTCCTCATCATTAAGAGCCACAGGGATACCCCTTTCAAAATGAATTTCCAGGTATTCTGGCGCGTCCGGCGCTTCTTTTGCATTTTTTGTCCATTTATAAACTTCCTCCGGCGGTTCAGCCCAGGGGTCTTCCAGCACGCCACACTCGATACTTCTCCCCCAGAGATTCTCATCTGTACTATACGGGCTCTTTATCTTCGCCTCTACAGGGATGTTGTGTTCCTCTGCATACCTGATCTCTTCGTCTCGCGTCATCTTCCATTCCCGTACAGGAGCGATGATTTGTAATTTTGGGTTTAAAACCTGGAGGGACACGTCCAGACGCACCTGGTCATTTCCTTTTCCAGTACAGCCGTGAGCAACGGCATCCGCCTTCTCTTCATGAGCTACATCTGCCAGTAATTTTGCAATCAGCGGCCTGCCCAATGCCGTTGCCAGAGGGTAAACACCTTCGTACAGCGCCCCTGACTGCAAGGCAGGAAATATAAAATATTTGACAAAGGTATCCTTTGCATCAATGACAATCGCCTTTTTAGCCCCTGTCTTTAACGCCTTTTCACGGATAGCATCCAGATCCTTCACTGCGCCAAGGTCAATCGTCACCGTAACAACGTCCATATTGTATTTTTCAGGAATCCACTTGATTGCCACCGAGGTGTCCAAACCACCTGAGTAAGCCAGCACCACTTTTTTTCGCTGTTCAGACATGAATATAAATCTCCCAATGTTAATTAGTAATATTTTGTTTCACCGCAAAGGCGCAAAGGACGCAGAGAAAGACCTAATTTTCCCCCTTTGCGATCGTTCGACTGAGCTCACGACGAAGTCTTAGCGATCTCTGCGGTGAATGTTTGTCCCATAATGACACCATTTCAAAATGAAATTATATCAAACAGGGTGTAATAATCAAATGATTTTCAATTTGAAATGGCAAGCGCCCTTGTGTGCGGATTGACATGGGTCGGAAGGTAAGAAATACTGGTTAAAGGCATGAAAAATATTCCAGGTCTCTTCTTTCTTATTTCCCCTTGACTTAATTCTTACGTCATCCTAAAATCAAGAACATTCCTTCTTGACAATATGGCGATACCACATATAGTATTACTAGTATGCCCAGAAAAAAGAAAGGAGTGTCTATAAATCAGTTTATTTCATCCGCAGTATCAGAAAAAGTTTCTGCATTGATGACGGAAGACTATTTGATAAACAGAGCCAAAAGAGCAAAAAAGAAAGATTTCAGGAAGATATTGACAAAGGTTCCAAACCGGAAGCCAATTCATGGCGACGAATTATAGATATCAGCCTAACAAATCATTCTAAGCGCTAGAAAACATCTGCAAAAATAAGTATATTGTGGTATGCAAAATTTCTTCTGTGCTTTTCGCTTATCATAAAATTATTTCTGTATAATCAATAGTTAGCATTGTTATGAACGATTACACATCCACTGATTATGTGAATGCATTCCGTAATCTCAACTTGCAGCCCTATCAGAGACGCATGCTCGAAATCCATTATTGCGCGCCGAATCATACGGTGACTGCTACGCAGATGGCAAAAGCAATGGGCTTTCGCAATTGGGGCGGTGCCAATTTGCATTATGGGGTCTTAGGCAAACTTGTCGCCGAAATGCTGGGTTGGCATCCAATGCCAGAGACCAAGTTGTATGTTTTGGCCGAATTCGAGAAACCTGGACGTGAATGGCATTGGATTATGCGATCCCCAGTGGCATCAGCAATGGAAATTCTTGGCTGGGCGAAGACTGAACAATCCCGCATTCCTGAAGAGGTTGAGATTACAACTTCAATACATGAAGGGGCAGTCAGAGAGATACGTGTTAATGCATATGAGAGAAGTAGCGTCGCTCGAGAGCAATGTATCTTGCACCACGGCTGTAAATGCTCCGCATGTGGTATTGTTCTGGCGGATGTTTACGGCGAATCAGCCCAAGGCTATATTCATGTCCACCACTTACGGCAGTTGTCCGAAATCGGAGAAAGCTACCAGGTTAATCCTATCCGCGACCTACTACCTGTATGTCCCAACTGCCATGCCATTATACATATGAGGAAGCCCCCATATTCAATCCAAGAGATCGAGAAT
>JACRII010000197.1 GCA_016235875.1 Planctomycetota bacterium | reverse complement strand
TGTCTTGGGTTGCAGTTGTTGTTTTCCAAAGGGTATGAGGATGGGGAACACGAAGGTTTAGGCATTATTCCTGGTAAAGTGGTTCGTTTTAAATTTTCTGAAAATGGAACAAAGGAGAAGTTGAAGATTCCACACATGGGCTGGAATCAGATAAGTTTTCAAAAAGAGGATAATCCCCTCCTGAAAAATGTACCCTCTGATGCATATATGTATTTTGTGCATTCTTATTACGTCTGTCCAGAGGATAAAGGCGTCGTTGCTACGGAAACGGACTACGGTGTGCGTTTTACCTCGATGGTTTGGCATAAGAACATCTTCGCAACCCAATTTCACCCCGAAAAAAGCCAGCAATACGGCTTAACTATACTAAAAAACTTTGGTAATTTATAAATATATATGGTTGTCATTCCCGCCATTGATTTAAAGGGTGGTAAGTGTGTGCGGTTGACTCAGGGTCAAAAGGACGCTGAAACGGTTTTTTCCGAAGACCCTGTAGATGTGGCTAAATCCTGGGAAGACCAGGGCGCTGACTATCTGCATATAGTTGATCTGGACGGAGCTTTTGAAGGCGTTCCCAAAAACCTCACCATCGTCGAACAAATCATTAAACAGATAAAAGTCCCTATTGAATTTGGTGGGGGACTAAGGACAACCCAGTCTATCAAAACAATGCTCAATCTGGGCGCAGATCGGGTAATTGTAGGAACAAAGGCCATAGATTCACCATCGTGGGTAGATGAACTCTGCAAGACATTTCCAGGCCGTATTGCAGTAGGAATTGACGCAAAAAATGGTAAGGTGGCCGTGAAAGGTTGGACTTCCCTGTGCGAATGGACGTCCGTTGACTTTGCCAGGGAAATCGAAAAGGCATCACCCTGCGCCTTAATCTTCACCGATATTTCAAAAGACGGTATGCTGCAAGGTCCGAACATTTCAAGTTTAAAAGAACTCTTATTGGCTGTAAAAACCCCGGTTATTGCATCGGGGGGAATATCATCCCTGAAAGACATTGAGGCGCTCAGTCGTTTACCCATTGCGGGCATGATTATCGGAAAGGCACTGTACACAGGGCATATTAAACTTTCAGAGGCAAAACGTCTGTGCGATTCACTCCGTTTTGGACACAGATAAACACGGCCTTGCAAAGCTAACAAAGCTAATAGTTCTGCTCAGAGGTTTTCATTCTCTAAGGGGAGAGGGATAAAGGGGCGCTTTGGTTGCGGCTTCGCTGTGCTATGGAGAGTTATTTATGCATACCCAGGATTCGGCTGTACCAGACATTCAGACGGATATTACATCACACCTTGATTCCAACGGTTTGTGTGACGTATTGATTAAAAAGTCCATAGAACTTGGCTGTGAAAAAGCTTTCGTTATTCATACGAATACCATTGTAGTTGCACGGTGGGTTCAACTGAAATGCAAGTACGGGTGTGATGAGTATGGGAAAAAACTAACCTGCCCGCCTCATGCGCCGACTTATGAAGAAATGAAAAAAATTCTTGGGGAATATAATAAAGCATTACTCCTCCATGGTCACTTGAGTTGGCAGATGCGTTATGCTACTGCAGAAATAGAAAAGCACGCATTTTCTCTTGGATTTTACAAAGCTTTCGGCCTTGGCGCAGGACCTTGTAAATTGTGCGAAAATTGCGAGACTGCCTCAGCCTGTGTGCGTGCAGCAGAGGCAAGGCCGTCAATGGAGGCGTGCGGTATCGATGTCTATCAAACGGCGAGAAATCGCAACTTAAAAATAGAAACGCTTAAGAATAAACTTGATGAGGTTAATATATACGGACTTGTCCTTTTAGAGTGATTTCAAGTATATTTTATTTGCTGTTCAGGATTGTTTATTTCCCCCCCCTTAATTTTTCATACTGAGCAAAAGATTTTTTTGCCTCTTCTTTCAACCCCTTTTTTTCGTAAAGAATTCCAAGTTTGTTATGAATATCCACGGTTTCCGGGTTGATTTCAAGTACTTTCAAGTATTCATAAATAGCGTCATCCAATACCCCTTTTTGCTCGTAGATACGGGCTAGCGTAAGATGTATGGTGGCATATTTAGGATTGATCTCGATGGCGTGTTTCAAGATTTTCATTGCATTGTCAGACATATTTTCTTCGTTATAAACAATCCCAAGACAGATGTATGCCTTGAGATTGTTTTTATTCAAAGACACTGCATTTTCCCATTGTTCAATTGCTTCGTCGAGTTGTTTGTTGTAATAGGAAACGAGACCCATCCCAAAATACGTTTCAGATTTTAAAGGAAGATTCATTTCGTCAATATTTTTTAACTTCTCTTTTATGGCCACTAATTTTTTTAATACATCGGCAGTCAGTGCATTATTTTTCGTTTCAGGCAGGATCAGAGAAGGAATTAATGCCTTTTTTCTCTCAAGCAGAAACATATTTTCCAATGCATCCTTTTCCCCTTTGATGAATTCTGCAGATTTTTCGAGCGTTTCTTTTAGATCGAGATTTTTGTCTTCCAGAATAGAGACCTTTTGTTCCAGCGCAGTGACTTTTTGTTCAAATTCTTTTTTGGATGTACCCTCTTCAGATAAAGATTCTTCTTTAAGGCGCTGTTCTAGTTCTGCTACCTGTTTTTCATGATCTTCTTTTGAAATGTAACTATTCTTGTACGAGGTTAGTTTTTGCTCGTAGTCATTGATCTTGTCGTCATAAATGGATTTTGGTATGTATTCGTTTTTTAATTTTTCTTCGTAACTGGCTACGGCATTTTCATGAATTTTTTTCAACTTATCCCGCGTGAATTTCAAGGTCTTAATCAACTCGTCTTTTTCCGCAAGGAGCTTATCATTGTAAGGCCTTTCTTTCAAAAGCCAATAACATAAAAGGGCAACGGCTGAAACCGCAAAGGCAATTCCGATGATAGTGTATATTTGCTTATCGGTTTTAATAAATGTCTTTTTTTTGAAGCCAGAATCTACCCCGGTCGCATTTTCGAGGCGTTTAAATGGGTTTTTGAATTTTATATTGAAATTCATCTGAAAATATTCCTCAATTTGTAATTCCTAACGCAGCACAGCCGCAACCAAAGCAGTGAAGACAAGTGGCGTGTGGCAGGTGGCGGGTGACGTTTTGCTCGTCACCCGTCATTCGACACACGTCCCTATTTCTAAAAATTTACACAAACTTGTCCTCACAAAAATGGGGAAAAGAAGTTTTCACAGGGTAATACTATAAATGCGGCGGATAATTTGTTTTTGTGAATACCTTTACCCAATATCAAGTTCTGTTACCTTGGATGTTTCACCAGAAACGTTACTGGTTTGAGATTTTTTTAGTATGAGTTTGTCCACTTCTTCCTGGCTCATTGGTGTAATTTCTATGAACCTCTCCGTGTCATTATTTTCCACCTGTTTCACAGATACTTTTACTGAAGGCAAAACGTGTGACTTTCCGTACCTGGCAGTAATTTGCGCAGCAGTCTGAATTTTTTCTTCGGTGATTTCCCCTCGGATAAGGGTAAGAGGTCCTGGCGTGTCAACCAGGGTTAACAGGACATCTCCTTCCTTTGATAGCGAATCAAGCCTTGTGTTATCCTCCTCATTTCTGCCGACAATAACCTTTGTTTGTTGGTCGAGCCTGAAATGCCTTCCAACCTTTAATAAATTGACATCATTGACATTGGCATCACAGGTATTGACCAAATCTCGCATACGATGCGCAAACTCAGGATCGGTAAGTAAACACCCACCGGCAGAGCATGGATAGTCTTTGATTTGGAACACATCGGCAAGCTGTATCTGATTTTTTCTGGAGCGTCCCCGAATCTGAAGCAATTGTTCTCGATCTACAATTCCCAATTTCTCAGGGATAGTAGGTTCCATATGCTTGGCGCACAAAGGTCTCAAAACAAGTCCGGTAAGGTTCGCCTCCTTATCGATAATCTTCATCGCTTCTTTTCGTTGGGACATGGGTCTTTGTCCTAACACCTCGCCGGTAATAATAAAATCAGCGCCAATCTCACGCATGTATTCCCCCGCTATGCGAAAGATATTAATCCGGCAATCGATGCAGGGATTCATATTCTTTCCATATCCAAACTTGGGTTTTTTGACGAGTTCCAGAAATCGTTCCGTCGTGTTGATGACTTTAATTGGTATTCCAAACTTTTCAGAAACCTTTACAGCCTCGAGTTTGCAGCTCCCATGAGACGTGCAACGACAAAAAACAGTCACAAAATTAAGGGCAATTACCTCAATTCCCTGTTGCTGAATGACACGGATAGCCAGGGTACTGTCTAAACCACCCGATAATAAAGCCAATGCCTTAGCCAAAATCTAACTCCTTAAATGACAATGAATTTCAGTTTTTCAAATTCCTTTACGTATACTAATTTTAAAATTCTAAACCATTATATACGTATCTTTCAAATAAAAAATCAATTTAAAAGAAGTTTGACTGTTTAATAATGCCATGTTAAATTATAGTTGTATTATATTTAATTTACAGGTAAAAAAGCCAAGTTTAAATCCACCCAATAATATAGTGGAGAAGTTTATGATAAGACGTCCTGCTGTGGCGGGTAGTTTTTATAGCGGAGATGCAAACCAGTTAAAGAGCGATATCGAAGGTTTTTTGGTCAGGGATTGTAAAAAACAAGCCGTCTTGGGCATCGTTTCTCCGCATGCCGGATATGTGTATTCAGGGCGTGTTGCAGGAAATCTTTATTCAAGGATTAAAATACCCAATACGGTAGTGATTTTAGCGCCCAATCATACAGGTTATGGTGTGCCGTATTCCATCTGGCCTGGTGGGTTGTGGCGCACACCCCTGGGGGATGTCGAGGTAGATGAAAAGATAGTGGATGAACTGGTGCATGTCTGCGACCTTGTTGAGAAAGACCAGGAAGCACATTTGTACGAGCATGCCGCAGAGGTGCAGATACCGTTTATCCAATACTTTAATCCCGATATTAAAATCGTTGTGATGGTTATTTCTTCCAGGAACATCGTAGACCTAAAAAATATAGGGAAAAGTTTATCTCAGGTGTTACAAAAATTATGCCCGGATGCACTGGTGGTGGCTTCTTCTGACATGACGCACCACGAGTCACAGGCCTCGGCTAACAGGAAAGACAGGATTGCCATCGATGAAGTCCTGGCTCTTAACGAGGATAGTCTGTATAGCAGGGTTCATGACATGCGCATTACGATGTGCGGCATTTACCCAACGGTTACTATGTTGGTATGTTCTAAAGAACGCGGGGCTAAAAAGGCAGAACTGGTACGATACGAAACCAGTGGTGATATTACCGGTGATTATGATCAGGTCGTAGGTTATGCAGGAATTATGGTAAGTTAAAGGGAATGGGCTTAATATTTTGAACTTACGATTTTTGACTTCGTCGTGAGCACGTAATCGAACGATTGAAAAAATCGTAAATCTGAAATCGTAAATCTAAAATTTGAACATTATTTTTGTTTGATTCCTGATTTTCTAAGCTAGGAGAATAATATTTATGGTAATGGTTCCAAAAATTAAAGTAAATATTGACGGCAAGACCGTTGAGGTGGATAAAGGCAAGACAGTCTTACAGGCCGCCAATTCCATCGGTATTCGTATCCCAACGCTCTGTCATGACCCACGCCTCGAACCCTTTGCGGCATGCCGCGTTTGTATGGTAGAGATTGAGAGGGGTAAATCAAATGCGCTTATTACGTCCTGTAATACAGAGGCTACCGATGGCATGGTGGTCCGCACTGATTCTGAAAAAGTATTAAAAACCAGAAAGATGGTTTTAGAACTAATCCTTTCAGATCATCCCAGAGATTGTATGACCTGTGAGAAATGTGGTTCCTGTAAGCTGCAAGACCTTGCTTATCAGTACGGCGTGAGGGAAAGTCGATTTTTTGAAGAGCCTGATGGTGGTGTTCTAGAAGACGAAAATCCTGTCATTCATCTGGACACAAGTAAGTGCATCCTGTGCTGTCGCTGTGTTCGTATTTGCGCCGAAGTACAGCAGGATTACGCAATTG
>JACRII010000196.1 GCA_016235875.1 Planctomycetota bacterium | reverse complement strand
TGCAGCGTAGAGCGGCTTGGCAACCCCGCCTGTACAGCGTTGCCGATACTTCCCTATGGTTAGCTCTTCCACTGTTGTATCATCTTTATTACAGCTTGTTAATGAACTTCGTTATTCATTAACTTCACGGCACAAGCAAAGGGCGCAAAGAAAAATTTGAAGTGACAAAAATGAATTTTCAAAATATGTTATACTATGCTATCATGTTAGTACTTTGTATTCAACTAAATCAACTTGAAAAGGATGAAAATCAACGAGGGAAGAGTTATGCTGTGGTCTATAATGGGAACAATTGCCGCAATTTGTACAACAGTGGGATTTATACCGCAAATCATTCAGGGGATAAAAACAAGGGAATTAAAAGACGTTTCGCCGGTAATGTTGACACTTTTATTGGTGGGCTGTAGTTTATGGTTGGCTTATGGGATTCACTTAAAAAACCCCATCATCGCTCTTGCGAATGGGTTTACCGTCTCGTTTGTGCTTACGATTTTTGTTTTACGCACTTTGTTTAAAAGAAACAAAATATAGAGTTAATGGTTGATGGATCTGCTTCGCTCCTCGATGACAGAAAGCGAATGCGTAATTATGCGGTTTTTATTACCTGCATGCCGCTTTCGAGGGCTTGTTTATTGAGGGAAAACAAATTCCCCTTTTTCCCTTTGAGCATTGCCTGCAATTGGTCCAAAATGAGATGGGTAGCGAACAGCTTCTTTATTGCAAGGAAAGCGCCTAACATAACAACATTCGAGACCAGCACATTGCCCAATTTACTGGCAATTTCTGTTGCGGGTATTTTATATGTCTTTACTTCAGGAAGGTTGTTTAATTTGATCATGGAGGAATTCAAGACAAGCAACCCATCGGGTTTTAACATGTCTTTATACTTTTGATATGAGGGTTGGTTCATGACAATGAGGGTATCGGCTTCTTCGATAAGCGGTGAAAAGATTTCTTCGTTTGAAATGATGAGGTAATAAACGGCTGTTCCACCCCGAACTTCAGTGCCGTAGGAAGGGAAATACGTTACATATTTACCATCGGCCATGGCTGCCTGTGCAAGCAGTTTCCCCAACAGCATCATCCCCTGTCCGCCAAAACCGGCTAAGATTATCTTTTCCGTCATAGATTAATATTATATTTTACCGCCGAGCACGCAAAGGTCGCAGAGAAGAAACAAAAGTTTGGGTTTTCCAATTTTTCCCCCGCTTCCTTGACTATTCTTTCCTTTGGGCGCTCCGTGGCCTCTGTGGTAAGTTGTTCCTTAATTTTTCTGTTCCCAATCTTTTACCACCCCCAACGGGAAGGTTCTGGTCATTTCTTCGTCAATATACCTCATCGCTTCGTTGGCATCCATTCTCCAGTAGATCGGGCAGGGGGATAGAATTTCTATCAGGGAAAAACCCTTCTTCTCCATTTGGGTTTTAAACCCTTTTTCAATGGCCTTTTTTGTCTTGCGGATGTTTTCCGGGGAGGACAAACTTACTCTTTCGAGATAGCTGCTGCCATCCAGAACGGCTAATAGTTCACAGACACGGATGGGATGCCCGGAGTTTATTGGATCTCGCCCTGATGGCGTGGTAACGGTTTTCTGTCTGAGTAAAGTCGTCGGAGCCATCTGACCACTTGTCATACCATAAACGGCATTATTGACGAAAATAAAGGTAATATTCTCACCTCTGTTGGCAGCATGGATAATCTCTGCTGTCCCAATCGCCGCCAGATCTCCGTCTCCCTGATAGGCAAATACGACATGGTCGGGATGAACTCTTTTGATGCCAGTAGCCACGGCGGGCGGACGGCCATGGGCAGCTTCACACATATCAATATCGAGATAATTATAGGCAAGAACGGCGCATCCTACGGGAGCAAGTCCAATGGTTTTCCCCCGAATGCCCCATGCATCAAGAATCTCGGCAATTAATCTCAGGACAATTCCGTGACCGCAACCAGGGCAAAAATGCGTTGCTTTATCTATAAACGTCTGTGGTTTTTCATATATGGCGTGCATATTATTTTACCTCTGCTAATTGTAATAACGTATTTGCCGCTCGGTTATCCGGTACGATTTCCACTATTTTTTTAATTATTTCTAAAGATGTGGGCACTCCACCACCAGTCCGTCCGTAAAAATGAACCGGACATCTCCCTTCAACCGCCAGTTTCACATCCTCAACCATCTGCCCGGCACTCATTTCAACAGTTAAGATGCATTCAACTCTTTCCGATACCTTTCGAATAATCTCCTTCGGAAACGGCCACAGGGTAACCGGACGCACCATCCCCACCTTGAATTTATACTGCTGGCTCTTCTTGACAACCTCCTTGCATATACGTGCAGACGTTCCATAAGCGACCAGAATTACATCGGCTTTATGGATATTGATAGCCTCGTACCGAGCTTCATGTTCTTCAATTGTCCTGTATTTTTTCTGCAAATGGGCGTTGAATTCTTCCAGTTGGCCTTTTACAGGGTAAAACGACTTGACCACATTTTTCTTTCTCCCTTCGGCGCCTGTCAGCGCCCATGATTTCGCCGGAAGATTCTTTTTCGGTTTTTTATGAAATTCCACGGGTTCCATGAGCTGCCCGATCTGCGCATCCCCCAGGATCAAGACGGGATTCCGATATTTATCGGCAAGGTCAAAGGCATCATAAACAAGGTCTGCCATTTCCTGAGCCGAACATGGAGCGAGCACAATGGTATGATAATCACCGTGGCCTCCTCCTTTCACAGCCTGGAAGTAGTCTGCCTGTGATGCAGAAATATCGCCTAATCCAGGCCCGCCTCGTTGAATGTTAACAATTACACAGGGAAGCTCGCTTCCTGCAAGGTATGAAATTCCTTCCTGTTTCAGGCTTATGCCGGGGCTGGACGAAGACGTCATCGCCCGTCCACCTGCTGCTGCACTTCCATGAACCATACTAATTGCTGCAATCTCACTTTCTGCCTGGATAAAAGCGCCGCCGACTTCCGGCATTCTTATCGACATGTAATTGATAAGTTCATTCTGAGGGGTAATGGGATATCCGTAATAATATCTACAGCCAGCTTGTATAGCCGCTTCGGCAGCGGCTTCATTTCCTGTCAGTAATTGTTTCATTATAGATATGCCCCCCGGTAAACTGTCTTTCATAAATAACGTTCGTCCTTCAATTATAAATCTCGATCGCCACGTCAGGACACATTATTGCGCATTTTTTACAACCGTCACATTCCGCATCTTCTCTGAACTTTATCGGATGCAGTCCGTATTCGTTGATCGTTTCGGATACTACTAACGATTTGTTGTGACATACAGGCACGCACAAAAGACACCCCTTACAGTAATTCTCTTTTATCTTAATTACGGCCATAATTCGGATGTCCTCCCCAATTCAATTTCTCGCGTAACACGCCGTAAAACGTCCTTGTCCCCGTATCAATCATCTGTACCTCGATATCAGACCGTTCGATCTTTATCTTATCGCCCATCTCTATTTCTGTAAAAACCTGTCCATCCACGGTGAAACCTGTACCACCCATTTGAGACAGGAGCTCCATCTCGATTTTTACATCTCCGGAAACGACCAGTGGACGATTGGTAAGTGTGTGCGGACATATCGGGACGATAATAAACGCATGTAAATCAGGCGTTAACAACGGACCGCCCGCAGACAGGGAGTGCGCCGTCGAGCCTAAAGGCGTCGACACGATCAAACCGTCTGCCCTGTATGTCGCTACATTTTCACCGTTAATATTTAATTTTATAGAAATCAACCTTGAGAGGGATGAACGTGAAATTACTGCATCATTGATACCCGTGGATTCATTTATGATTTTACCGTCACGTTCGACACGGCATAAAAGGAGCGTTCTTTTCCGGATTTGATAGTTTCCCGTAAATATTTTCTCCAGAGAAACGCAGACATCCTTTTCCATGAGTTCCGCTAAAAAACCAAATCTCCCCATGTGTACTCCCACAATCGGTATCTGATTCCTTCCAAGCCCTCTGCATGTGGAAAGGATCGCCCCGTCTCCACCGAAAACTACCGCCATTTCAGCCCCGGTTTTTTCGATTTTTTTTTCTTTCGATAAATCAACAATTTCGATACTGACATGTTTCTCAAACCATGGTTTTAAACCTGCAATCGAATCATGAATCTTTTTCTTACTGAAATCGCCAACAACAAGTATCTTTTTCATTCGCTTAAACGGTCAAACGTCGATTTCCTGCCTTGGTAAATGAACTGTGGATATCCATTAATTCAAGCGTCGCAATAAATTTATCGGCAATTCCTTCTTCATCCAGACCAATATTTTTTAATATCAGATTCCGGGGCCCGTGTTCCATAAAACGATCAGGAATTCCCATTCTAACAATTTTACCCGCATCTTCCCTTTCTTCAGTAACAAGCTCAAGCACCGCAGAACCGAAACCGCCCATCAATGCATGGTCTTCAACGGTTGCTATCAATTTATGATTCCTGATTAAGTCCAGAATAAGCGCCCTGTCAAGCGGTTTGGCGAACCGTGCATTCACCACCGTAACTTCTATACCTCTTTCACTCAGCTTTTCCGCAGCATGCAAGCATCGATACACCATAGCGCCGTAAGCAAGGAGAACGCCGTCTGCTCCTTTCCTCAATACTTCAGCCTTCCCAATCTCAAATGTTTTGTATTGCGGATTGATTTCTTTGTCGGGAATGTCTTCTCTTGGATAACGGATCGCCACAGCCTTGCCGGAATCCAGGGCAATTTTTAACATAGATTTCAGCTCATTCCCGTCTTTTGGCGCCATCAGGATAATTTCCGGCAGATTCCTGAGATACGCAATATCAAACACACCATTATGCGTAGGACCGTCATTGCCAACAATTCCCGCACGATCCAGGGCAAACACTACTCCATTCCGTTGTAAGCAAATATCATGGAACACCTGATCATATGCCCTTTGTAAGAATGTCGAATAGATAGCCACAACGGGTTTTAGCCCCCCGACAGACAGCCCATTGGCCAAACCTACGGCATGCTGCTCGCAGATTCCGACATCGTAAAATCGGTCTGGAAATTTCTTTCCAAAAGCAGCAATACCGGTGCCATCAGGCATGGCTGCCGTAATCCCCACCACTTTAAGGTCTGCCTTAGCCAGTTCTATCACCGTATCCCCGAAAACATTGGTGTAAGAAATCTTTTTGGGTTCGTCTGCTGCATGCAAAATCTTTCCGTTACGCATCTCAAACTTACCCGCACTGTGGTACTGGGTTGGATTTTGACACGCCGGTTCAAAGCCTCTTCCTTTTTCTGTTATTACATGCAGCAACACAGGGCCTTCGAGGTGTTTAACGTCATTCAATGTCTCAATTAATATTTGGAAATTATGTCCATCGATTGGCCCAAAATAATTAATCCCGAGATCTTCAAATATCTGTCCTGGAATTGCGCCTCTTCGCAGTAACTCAACAACATGTTCCAATGTTTTTCCCACGGGTTTACCAAACACAGGCAATACATTGAGGATATTATGAATCTCTTTCTTGATATCGGCATACAGCGGAGCCGTCCTGATCTTATTCAAATACTTTGAAAAACCGCCAACGGTGTTTGATATGGACATTTCATTATCATTGAGTACGACTAATAAATTTTTCTTAAGGTCACCCGCATGGTTCAGCGCCTCCAGCGACATTCCTGCTCCGATAGCGCCGTCACCTACTACGGCCACAACTGACCGCTTATACCCGAGTATTGCGTCGGCACACGATACCCCCAACGCAGCCGATATCGCATTCCCACTATGACCACAGGTAAAAGGATCATAAGGACTCTCATTTTTGTCCGGGAAACCACTGAGTCCCTTATATTGCCGTAAAGTTGAAAATTTCGACTTTCTACCGGTAAGAATCTTGTGGACATACGCCTGGTGGCCTACATCCCATATGATTTTATCCCTCTTAAAATCGAAGCAGTAATGCAACGCAATGGTCAATTCAACGACACCAAGATTTGAAGAAAGATGTCCCGGATTTTTTGAAACAACATCCACAATGAATTCGCGAATTTCTGCAGCAAGCTTTGGCAGATCCGCCAGCTTTAACTTTTTCAAATCTTCCGGATATTCAACAGAATCCAATAATTTACTCATGTCTCATTACCTGTTTAAACCTAAGAATTATTTACTTTTAAATAGTCGCTTATTTTGAATTATCACTTTGAGGAGAACCAACCTCAAAATCTTTGGTACGGAGGACGCCATTTTCATCCTTCACGAGGATTTGAATCTTCTTTTCTGCATTCTCCAGCAAGGCAACACACTGTTTGTACAGTTTAATGCCGTTCTCGTATTCGGACAGGGTCTCATCCAGCGACACATCTCCCTTTTCGAGCCGCTCTACAATATCTTCTAATCCTTTTAATGCATCCTCAAATTTTACCTTCGCCATAGATTAAAGTTTAGACAGGATTAACAGAATTTACAAGATTTTATATCGTCTTAGGAGAAAACTCTTGCTTACTTCAATATCTCAACGACTGAAGATATGATACCACCATGGTAAAACTGCGTTTTTAATTTTTTCCCTAAAGCTAATCCTTCGACAGACTTGATGGGTTTATCATCCTCTACGTCGGTTGTGATAGAGTAACCTCTATTCAGCACTTTTAAAGGACTCACGCTATCCAATCGGTTTGCTAAACCAACGAGCCGTTCCCGCTCTAATTCCAGTGAATGCTTAGTTACAGAAGCAAGCCTTTGTACCATCTCGTCCAACCTTTGCTGTAATCTCAGAATCTTGTCCAACGGTCTCTTGAACGGGAAACTATTTTTAACTCCCGTAAGACGGTTTCTGATAATTATTATTTTATTATATAACGCTTGTATAAGTCTAGCCTTAATTTTTTCCAACGAATCCTTCAACTGGTCGTAATGTGGAACAACCAGTTCGCCAGCCTCTGTGGGTGTAAGCGCTCGTTTGTCAGCGACCAAATCTGAAATAGTTACATCAATCTCATGCCCGACTGCGGAGATAACGGGAATCTTTGAGGCATAAATACTCCGTGCGACCACTTCTTCGTTAAACGCCCATAAATCCTCTAAGCTGCCGCCTCCCCTTCCCACAATCATTACGTCGATATCCGGGAGCGTATTCAAATCCTTAATCGCCCGGGCAATCTCCAACGCAGCGCCTTCCCCCTGTACTTTTACCGGATAGATGAGAATCTCTACGTTGGCAAATCTCCTGTTAATTACATTCAAGATATCTCTGATTGCAGCGCCTGTCAGAGACGTTACAACGGCAATTTTTTGAGGAACCATCGGAAGTGGTTTTTTATGTGCCGGATCAAACAAACCCTCCTTTTCGAGACGCTCCTTTAATTGTAAAAAAGCCAATTGTAACGCACCAATACCTTTTGGTTCAATCTTTTCGATGACCAATTGATATTGACCGCGAGCCTCGTACACCGTAATAGAACCAAAGGCCAAGACCTCCATCCCATCCTTTAGCTCAAATTTTACGGTGTTTGCAATAAATTTAAACATGACGGCCTGGAGTTGTGCGCCGGCGTCTTTTAACGTCAGATACACATGTCCGGATGTTGGTTTTTTTACATTGGAGACTTCTCCCACAACCCATACATTAAAAAAATCCTGTTCGAGTGAACCACGAATCCTTCGGGTGAGTTCGGAAATCGTGAGTATCTTGTTTCGACCTGTTACCGTATCCGGCAGTATGGGCAGTATTCTTGCAAAATTCATTCAATCACCCTCTTTGATTTCAATCCTCTTTATGCTATCAGCCCTTCCCGTTTGGCTGTCAACGACCACCTTCACACCATTTATGCGAACGTCCTTTTCCGCCACGTCAAATCGGGTTGGCATCTGCGTTACAATAGCCTTTAAAACACATTCGATCTTTCTTCCAAGAACGGACTCGTGAGGACCCGTCATCCCCAAATCACTGATAAAGGCCGTCCCTTTAGGTAAGACCCTTTCATCTGCAGTAGGCACGTGGGTATGCGTGCCGACAACGGCGCTTACCTTACCATCCAAATACCATCCCATTGCAATCTTTTCAGAAGTCGCCTCTCCATGCATATCCACAAAAATGACGTTCGTCTCCCTCGAGATATTCTTCAGAATCTCATCAACTGCCCGGAAAGGACAGTCTATGGGTTTCATAAACACCCGACCCAGTAGATTAATCACACCGATCGGTTCGCCCCGCCTGGATTTCGCTACAACATAGCCTTTTCCAATGGCTAACGGTGAATAATTCGCCGGCCTAATGATGTTTTTGTTCGTTTCTAAGGCATGCAGAATTTCTTTTTTATCCCAAACGTGATCGCCGGTGGTTATAACGTCAATGCCATAAGAAAACAATTCCGCAGCTATATCCTCTGTGATGCCTGCGCCCGCCGCCGCATTTTCTCCGTTAGCAATACAAAAATGTATGTCTTCCCTGTCGATAAATGCCTTTAACTTGTCTTTTAATATAATGCGTCCAGGCTTTCCTACGATATCGCCAATCACCATGACATTGATTTTCATTAAGAATTCTTTCCATACATATGCTTAAATTTTTCTTTCAAACGCCTTTCAACGTCGGCCGGAACAAACTGGCTCACGCTTCCTCCCAGGCTTACGGCTTCCCGAATTAACGTTGAATTCAGGAACGAATATTGTTCGCTGGTCATTACAAATACCGTCTCTACTTCTTTATTCAGGGCTCGATTTGTCAACGCCCTTTGGAACTCATATTCAAAATCAGACACCGTCCGTATACCGCGCAATATAATGTTTGTCTGCTGTTTTTTGAGATAATCCACCAGCATACCGTCAAAACAATCCACCTTAACATTCTGTAATTCTTTAACGTGATCCCTGATCATTTCCATGCGTTCTTTTACGGAAAACAAAGTCTCTTTCAATGGATTACGTCCCACCGAAACGATCAAGGTATCGAATATAATACTGCCTCTTTTGATTACATCAAGGTGTCCATTCGTAACGGGGTCAAATGTGCCTGGATAGACAGCTTTTTTCATTATTTGATTATGCCTTAAAACCAAAACCGCCTGGTAGGTGTTTTCTCTAAACCTCTCGGTGTTATATCGAATCTGTATGAATTATCGCTTCTGATCGGATCCAGCTCGAGCGTAAGACTGCCCACCCAGTCATGGAAATACCGGGATAATACAAAATTTGTTTTAAGATTTTTGGGTTTGGTTTCTATATTCCCATCTTCATCCTCAACTTTCGCCAGAGATTTTAAGTCGTACTTTTCCCCTGCTGTCACACTCCACTTTTCGCTGATCTTGTAATCTGCTGCCAGGATAATAGTTGAACTAATATCTCTGATAAATCTATGGCCGACGAAATATTGCCAATCGGGCAGATTGTAAATTTCAACGCCTGAGCTGAGAACATCGAATTCGAGTTCTTCTGTATTGAACTCATTCCGTTCAGAGACAAACGCAACAACATCCGTAAGCTGTGATCGGAAATCCAAATTCACAAAGTCGTCTTTCCGTACAATAATTCCATTTATACCGTCATTATAAATACCGGCATTTGTAGGGAACATATAATAATCTACATTAAATGTGACAAAATCTACTGTTTTTTCAAAACCAGGATATCCTCGTTTTGTCTGCAACATATTTTTTATACCAATCACTGCGACCTGGGATGAATCCAGCGCATCGATTGCGTCGTATTGGTACAACTCATTCGGGTCTTCCGTAACCACCGGACTGTATATATAACGTAACTCAGGAACAAAGACGTGTCGAAGACGATTTATCTTAAGCATATCATTATAAACGCTATAGGTTCTCCAATGTGTCGAACTCCAATCAAATCCCGTAGACCCAATGAAGCGGCCTGTGGCAGGGCCATTTGCCTCGTCGACGGTGCCAGAGGTATCGATACTCTCCGTATATCCGGTCACTCTGCCTTCTACAAATGGATTTATGTTAAAAATCCACGGTTTAAACGGCATACTAACACGATTCACCGTATCAACCCTTGTAACTGGCTGAGATTCAACTGATTGGTCTGTCGAGGCGAAAGCAACAGAAGACCCATCAAGGCGACTCATGTCTGATCGATCGAAAGAACCGTCAAAATAAGTCGCAGAGGATTCTGATGTAAATATAAGGCGATTGTCCCATATGGGCTCTCCAATGATTCGATACGTGGCTTCAGGCAGACGTTCGGAGTATCTTTTCTCTCTCAACGAATCTACGGTTGTATCAAATCCATTCAACTGTTCGTTAACCAAAAACGTTTCTGCTGTGGTGTCATGAGTTCGGTGTAAATACAATACCGTCTCACGGTCTTTTTCTTCCTTAAATTGATGTTCGAAATACTCTCTCAGGAATCTGGGGTCGCTCAAATAAGAATATTCCATGTCCAAACGCCAATCATACGGCAACTCCTGCCGGTGTTTCCAGAGAATGGTACCCCGATCTTGATCTTCAATAGGAATATGATTAATATCAAAATCGCCCTGATCGTTGATATAGTAAGTATTAAGAGAACCAAACACATCTTTTCCTTTATAATCAAAATCCAAACCTGTACCCACTCCCCGCTTTTGTAAATAATCAAGATCCAGGGTTAAGTCACTCCAATCTTTCTGCTTCCCGCCAGTGGCAGCGTATAAATCCCAATCTGTCCTGAGAAACGAACCAAAACGCGAAGAACTTCCAAATTCCCAGTCTTTTAAGAGCCTCTCCTTCTTATTTACATCAAGGGATAAATAGGGCAAGTAAGCCACAGGATATTTGTCCATATAAAGCGTATTGTGCGTAGAAGACACAATATTATGCTCGCCCCTCTGAACCAGTCTGATCTTTTTTCCCTTAAAACGGTAGTGAGGGTGCCCATAACCGCACGTGGTAATTACGCCATTCTTAATTTCGTACTGGCCTTTGCTCACATGCTTTATTTCTTCCCCGCTAATATAGGCAGGCATCCCCTCCAAAAGAGGCGTCTTGCTTTTTTTTGTATGTCCTTTTGTTTCCGATGCATCAGTTATTGTATCTTTTTTTTGTCTCTGAATTTTTGTTTTTATCTGGCTGTTAATAAGAATACCTTTATCTTCCTTTGCATTTTCAAATATCTTATCGGCAACCTGCACATCGTCCTTGCGGCGCATCGTCACATTCCCTTCTGCATACATCTCGCTAAAGGACTGCCCCAATGGCGTTTGTCCATCAGACTCTTTTTTGTCAAACCACAAAATTACACTATCTGCATCTATCGTCGCATCCACTTTTTTAATCTTCACATTCCCAATGGCTACAACTACCCGTTTATCGCCTTCTTCCCATGAATCAATATTATCCGCAATAATATCCACAATCTCTTCTTTTGAAGGAACTCCTGAAGTTGGAACTTTTTTTGGTATCTCGGTGGATAAATATTCTTCTTTTTTCAGCGAACGGATTTCTTCACCCCGCAGAACAACATCCGTCTTTTGCGGCTCTTCAAAAGTTGCTATCGGCTGTATGTCAGGATTAACCATGATGCCGGTCATCGTTTCAAATCTCAGATACACCTGTTCAAATTTTTCGTAGTTTTCATCTTGCAGGATGGTAACATTGCCTTCACAATACACCTCCACAGTCGCCTCTGTATATTGTGCAGCCTCTTCCTCATGAAACCAGCAAACAGTTGAATCTGCGGTAATCTGAAACGGGCCCTGTAATATCCTCGCATCCTTGTTGGCGACAAATACACGAATTCCATCTTTTTTCCACGTGCTGATGTGCTCTGCTGATAAGGAGAAAGGACGCTGTACAATATTCTTTACAGACAACAGTCCTTCTGCGTAACTGGATATGTTTACGATGAACAAAAAGACAGGAACAAACAGGAATCGTATTGTTTGTAAGAGAAAAGAATTCAAAATTACCGTCCCGTAAAGAAATTTTTTATGTGGCCGATTACGCAATTCTGCTCTTTTTGGGTTATCTCAGGGAAAATGGGCAGGGCTAATGTCTCACGCGAAGCCTTCTCTGACTCCGGTAAATCACCTTCTTTATACCCCAAATACTCAAAACACTTTTGTAAATGAAGAGGAACGGGGTAATAAATGGCAGTTTCTATTCCCTGCTGCTTGAGGTACTGTATCAATTCGTCTCTCTGTGTTGTTGCAATCACGTACTGATGAAATATATGGGTATTATAGGATTCAATTTTCGGCAGTCGAATGGACAACTCCTTAAGATGTTCACTATAATAAGAAGCAACCCATCTGCGGCTCTCCGACCACTCATTTAGATATTTTAGCTTTACCGATAGGATAGCTGCCTGGATAGCATCCAGCCTGCCATTGATGCCGACGTATGAATGGTAATACTTCGGTTCAGACCCATGTACCCTCAGGATTTTAATAAACTTTGCCAGTTCATCATCGTTGGTTGTAACAAGGCCCCCGTCACCATATCCGCCAAGATTTTTTGTGGGATAAAACGAAAAACAACCCACATTTCCTATAGTGCCGGCATTTTGCCCTTTATAAACTGCACCGATTGCCTGCGCAGCGTCTTCGATAACCATTAGTCTGTTGGCACGCGCAACCTCAAGGATGGTGTCCATATCAGCACACTGGCCATACAAATGAACGGGTAAAATCGCCTTTGTTTTTTTGTTTACCGCTGATGCAATCTTGCTTACATCGATATTGTAGGTAGAAGGGTCTATATCCACGAATACAGGCACTGCACCCAAACGTGCAATCGAGCCTGCCGTTGCAAAGAAAGTGAAGGGTGTTGTAATTACCTCGTCACCGTTTTTAATACCGCATGCCATTAAGGCTAACAATATTGCGTCTGTACCAGAAGATACCCCGATGGCGTGTTTTGCATAACAAAATTCTGCTATGCTGTGCTCAAATGATTCAACAAATGGACCCAGGACAAAAGACTGGCTGGCAATTACCTCTAAAACGGCGTTATTTATTTCATCCTGAATACTTTCGTACTGCCGCCTCAAATCCAAAGAAGTTATTTTCATTGATGAAATAATGGGTATTGTGTAACCAAGTATATTTTTATTCGTAAGTTTGCTATTCTATTACATTTGCATTCCACAGCGGCGACATTATAGTAAGGTATCGAGGCTTTGTCAATGAAAAAAGAGGTCAAGGCATCGTAACCCACGTTAAACATTAACCTTGATTTCGATTCAGGCTTTTATGTAGAATTTGAACCAACAACAAAATCGCCCCTATAGCTCAACTGAATAGAGCGTTGGCCTCCGAAGCCAAAGGTTGCAGGTTTGAATCCTGCTGGGGGCGCTTATATTATACTACCTTACAAGGAGGTCATGACTGATTTACGACCAACGTCAAAAAAGCTCATCGGTAAACATGCTATGAACGACTCAACACAACTTGTTACCTTTACCCTTGACAACTGCAAATTTGCACTACCACTTCCCCAAGTCGAGAGGATCGTCAATGTGGTTGAAATTACACCTTTACCAAAAGCGCCTGAGGTCGTTATCGGCGTTGTAAATGTACGAGGGCGGATTATCCCCGTTGTTGATATTCGCAAGCGGTTTTGCCTGCCGAAGAGAGAAATGAATCTGAACAATAAATTCATCCTATCACATACATCGAAGAGGTCTGTAGGGATTATAGTCGACTCAGTCACCGGTGTTATTGAATCTTCCAAAAAGGAAGTCGTCACGCCGGAGAAGATTCTGCCGGGCATCGAGTACCTTGAAGGTGTGGTGAAACTTGAAGATGGGTTAACCCTTATTCACAACATCGACAGCTTTTTATCCCTTGAAGAAGAAAAAACGCTGGATGATGCAATGAGGAAAATATAAAATAAAAACATGGTCAACAGTATTTCCAAACAACTTATTTCCCAACTCAGCGAATTGATTACCCCTTTAATGGGTTTGTATTTTCCTGAAGTCCGCTGGGGTGACCTTGAACGTGGAATTGTATCCGCCGCCCGCGAACTTGGCTTTGCTGACACAGAAGCATTCATCAAATGGCTCAGATCGACTCCGTTAACAAAGAACCATGTGGAAATCCTGGCAAACCATCTCACGGTTGGAGAAACCTATTTTTTTCGGGATAAAGAAAGTTTCCAGGTCATCGAAAACCGCATCTTTCCGGAACTGCTCCGTTCCAGACAGGAAAGCGAGAAGCGGCTGAGAATATGGAGCGCAGGCTGCAGCACCGGTGAGGAGCCATACTCAATCGCTATTTTACTGAGCAGAATGATTCCAGACTTGAAGGATTGGAATATTACCATTACGGCCACAGACATCAATCTCCGTTCTCTGAAGAAGGCGTCAGCGGGGCTGTATTCCGAATGGTCTTTCCGTGACGTCCCGTCCTGGATTAAAGAAAGCTATTTTAAAAGGATAGAGAACGGGCATTATGAGATTATCTCCACGATCAAGAAAATGGTAACGTTTCAATATCTCAATCTGGCCGAAGACGTGTATCCATCGCTTCTGAACAATACCAATGCTATGGACATGATATTCTGCCGTAATGTGCTTATGTATTTTTCTCCTGAGCGGGCGAAAAAGGCTGTTCATGGATTTTACAACTCTTTGCTGAACGACGGCTGGCTCCTGGTTAGCCCAACAGAGGCGTTCAAACACATCACGGATTATTTTACTACCGCCACTTTCTCCGGCACAATATTCTACAGAAAGGATGGCAAAAAACAAAGGATCGCTGAGGATATCCGTTTTGTGGAGAAGCCTTCGTATGTGCCGCCTGTCGAACTAAAAGTTGAATTTCCGATGCCTTTCGGAGCCGTCGCTGAAGAGTCGCCTCCCCGGAAAATTGAAAAACCAAAAGCGCCGGAAGCCCCGCCGGATCAGTATACGGAAGCCGTGATGATGTTCGGGCAAGGCCGTTATGCGGAAGCGGCAGAAAAACTTATGGGGTTATCCATGGATGGTAAAGGCAATCCGAAAGCCTTTGTCCTTTTGGCGCGTGCATGCGCCAATCAGGGCAGGCTTGCCGACGCATGGAAGTGGTGTAAAAAGGCAATTGCCGCTGACACGCTCAACCCAGGGTATCAATATTTGCTGGCTACCATACTCCTGGAACAAGGACTGCTTGAAGAAACCATTCAGTCGCTGAAGAAGGCGCTCTATCTCGATCCTCATTTTGTGCTTGCTTATTTTGTCCTGGGGAACATTATGCAAAAACAGGGAGAACCGGAAACATCACGGAAGTATTTTAAAAACGCCTTTGAACTCGCATCTGCGCACAAGCCCGAAGAAGCGCTCCCTGAATCGGAAGGTATGACGGCTGGAAGGCTCTCTGAAATTATAGAAGCAATGATTCAGTAGCGCGGTATTCGTATAATTTTGATAAAAATTATGAATTACGAATTTAGATTTATGATTTTATAGTAAACGTCTTAAATAAGT
>JACRII010000194.1 GCA_016235875.1 Planctomycetota bacterium | reverse complement strand
ACTCGCTATAAAAAACCAGGGAACAATCACCGCACAGCCGTACAAATGAGAGATGAATGCAATCATTAGCGTGGCTGCAACGGCAGTAAACCATCGGGTATCCAGTGAATAGGTTGCAATCTTTAATAAACTCATAAAGCACTCCTGGAATAAATTCGAAATACTAAGTCCGAAATTCGAGACAAACTCTATTAGTTGTAGGTTGGGTGAAGTACAGCGCACCCAACAGAAAAGATATCTATGGGTTCGCTTCACTTAACCCATCCTGCGCGACTCAAGCCCGGATTTTGCGCTTATTTGAATTTCTGATTGATACAGATTCAGCACTAGGTAACATTCACTGCTTTTTTATGCATCTTCATTATCGTCTTCTCTTCCATAAAAGAAAGGCTCAGAAGGCATACGAGTGACACGAAGATAAATCCTAACGAATAATTGTTGGTGTAATCCCTTAACGTACCCAGAATAATCGGGAGGAAAAAACCGCCAAGTCCTCCTGCTGCCCCCACCATACCGCCGACAGTGCCGGTATCCTTCGGGAAATACTCCGCAACGAGTTTAAAAATAACACCATTACCTATACCCAAACAAACACCCATTATATAAAAGACCGTAAGTGATGTCATTAACGATACGTTTAGGTTCAGGAATATCAGTATGCTGAGTATTGCCAGTGAAAGGACAACTAAAATGCGTCTTCCAGGTATATGGTCACCAAGATAACCTCCAAGAATACGGGCAAATGTGGTAGCAAATACGAATATAGCGGTAAAACTGCCCGCCTTTACCGGCGTAATCTTATAAAAATCCCTCAAGTACGAAGGCAACCATAACGAAAAGCTTACAAAGAATCCAAAGGTCATGAAATAGAAAAGACAAAAGACCCATATTAAGTTAGAAGATTTATATACCTTCAGTTTGTCACTAAAGGTGGGAGGCTTTACATTGGCAGGTTTTGGTGCATCTTCAGAGAAAAACCAGTAAACAAAGGCCATTATGAGCAAAGGAATTGAGTAAATCATAAATACCTTATGCCACCCGATAGATTCTACAAGGATGGGCGCTCCGAAAGTGGCAACGGCAGAACCGATATTACCTACACCGTAAATCCCCAAGGCCAAACCCTGTTTTTCTTTTGGATACCATTGAGAAACCTGCGGGATTCCAACGGCGAATGATGTACCTACCAAACCGAAGAAAAATCCGCAGATCAGTAAAAAGCTGTAGCTATGCGCAAAACCTGCGATGAACATAGGGAAAAAGCCAAATAAGAGCAAGATACTAAAAACCCGCCTGCCGCCAAATTTATCTGTCAAAACGCCAATGGGTACCCTGGCAATAGAGCCGAGCAATACAGGCGTTGCGAGTAACAATCCCACGGCTGTGGAAGATAAATTAAACTCGACCTTCAGGTATGCTGCTAAAGGAGAAAAGAGCGTCCAACCGGCAAAGCACGTGGCAAACGCTAATGTTGCAAGCATCAGCACCCTTGTATTTCCATTGGGTGTTTGTACTGATTCATTCATAAAAAAATCTCCTAAAATCTAAAATTATGCCGTTTTCGGCAGCGGCTTTTTCTTTTATGCAATCGAACTTATTACACACCCCTTTATCCCCTCTTTTTAGAGGGGAAAACACCACAATCTCCCCTCTATCAAGAGGGGCTGGGGGTGTGTTAGCAATTTATTTCGCCTTGCACACTCACAAAACCTGTACGATTAGAAAGTTTAAAAATCTGAACATCAACATGAACTTATAACCACCCCTCTTTCCCCTCCTTCGCAAGGAGGGGATGAAGGGAAGGTCTTCCATAGACTATTTATCATATAAGTTATGGACACGAAAACCGCTTAAATTAAATACCCTATCATAAAGACAGCATAGACTGAATATGCTCAAATTCACTCTTCACCTTGATAGGATATTGATCTATACCTTCGAGGATGACAGAACTGGATTGCCTTATAAAAAACAATTTCCCATTCCGTGTCTTCATCAGGGTAAAGAAACCATGCGTCTGCCCATCCCTGAATAGCATGGATAACGTCTTTTCGTGGTCAAAGGGATGTGCATACAGCTCATTAATCTTTTTTCCGATAACATCGTCGGGCGAGGTAAATCCAAAGAGCCTTGCGCCCGCCGTGTTGATATGCGTAATCACTCCATCATAAGAAGGCTCGTATTCATACCATCCAGATGCCTCTTTTACGTCTGGAAGTGTCTTAGATTCATCTATTGTTGATATCATTGTGTTATTCATGACAATTTCTCCTTATATAAAAATCTTATAGTAATCTTTTTTAAGGTTTTAATTCCCACGTTGCTACGGTTTTCTCTAACGGTTGCCTTAAACTACTTTTTACGATCTCCCTTTCCTCACCTTTTGTATGTATAGTATTTTCGGATTTGAAAATTGGAAGGTCCTCCTTGAATTTAGAAATATTACTCTTAATAAAATCTTCGTCTCTCTGCGTCACAATCGAACCCAATACATTCAAAGGATTGTGCACTTTATATTTCTGTTCACGAAGATACCCGCGCTCTTTCCTCAATTCATAACCGTCAAGAATAGCGATTACAAACCCCACCATAATAATGCTTGTAACACCCAGGGTGGCCTTCTTTGGCAGGGACATGTCTTTCAGCACATACCCTGTGGAAAGTTTCCTGTAAATCAACGTTGCAAAGATAAAAGCCGGAATTATCATCACAACCATAAGTGGTATTATCAGCGAATTAATGTTGTCTACTACACCCGAAGCCTCATCTGCGTCTATTTCTACAATAAGTCCCATGTTCAAATCTTTCAGCCATGTCCATGCGCCCACTACTTTTAACCCATCATAATCCCTGTATCCATCCAGATCATAACCACTGATTTTACCCGAAATGCACTTTTCGACTCCCTTTGTTATCGTCTGAGTATCGGGTTCCACGACTTTGTAAGACACAGAGTCCTTGCCATTCGCATTTTTAACATACTTTGAAAACTTCGATTCGGTAAGCATGACGCCATCTTTGTTTACCAAATAGGCTTCTCCTGTTTTCCCAAGTGCGACGCTCTTCATAGCTTTATTCAGAATTGACGTATCCATCCACAACACGACAGCGCCAATCACATCATGATTCTGTCCCTTAATAGGGTAGGACAAAAACATCGAAGGCAAACTGGTCCCATTTTCTTTCAGAGAATCCCCGGTGAGTGAAAAATTAACCACCTCGGAGATATACGTTTTACCGTCATATAAGGTCTCTTGAATATTATGGGAAAGCTTTTCTTTCATAATATTCATGCCTACTAATGATTTTCCATCCCCAGTTGCCATTTGGACAATACCGGCCCCGTCACAAATAAAAATTCCCTTATAACCATAATCTGTTTTTGTGCACTCCAATTGCGACTTTAATCTCAAGTATTCGTGCCCATCTCTTCCGTTTATAAGACTTACGAAATCATCATTACTCTGAATAAACAATGCGCTTTGAATAGTATCTGAGATAGACCTGGCATGCGACTTTCTTTCGTCCCACAGCAAAGTAAGGATCTCTTTCTGTTTATTTACAATACCTTCCAGATTCCTTTGGACGCCCTGTTTCAGCTCGGCGCTTGCCTTTGGAAATGCAAGCATTTTGAACAAAATTAAGGGAAACAACCCAAAGAATACAAACGTTGCAATAACAAAAACTATACGTTCTTTAAACATCTTTATCATATTTCACCTCTCCTGAGTTAAAGTTTTCTCTTTGCGTCCTCTGCGTCTCTGCGGTGGACTGAACTGTTACTATAATTCACCAAGACACGCCTCGATATCATCCATACTAAAAGGTTTTGTAATCACCTTTTTTGCGCCTTTTCTCACCGCCTCCTTTGCAATATCTTGGTCTGTATAGGCTGTAATAATCACTATGTGAGCGTGAGAAGTAAATCGTGTCCCTTGTATCCGCTCTAACAATTCGATGCCATCCATCCCCGGCATCTTCACATCCAGTAATATAATTGAGTATCTTTGCCTTTTAATCTCCTCCAATGCCTCGAAACCATTTTTCACCGCCTTCGTTTCGTAACCGCTATCTGTTAATGAATTCAACAGTACCTTTCTGTACCCTTCTTCGTCATCAACGATCAATATTCTTTTTGTCATCATCTTTACAAATCCCCTAAAGATTTACTTTTTCGCTAGGATAGTTACGCAACGCCTATACCTATAAAAACAAAAAACGCTTAGATTGCTCTAAGCGTTTTCATTTTATGGAGTTATAAAAAGTAAAAAATTTTTTGAAATTATTTTTGATACTCTAACTGCAAACAATTCGTTTCATCTGTTTTCCCTTGTAGTAATCATAACTATGTATAATACAGTTACATAAAAAAGAACCACAAAAGTTTAAGGAGTGGAAACAATTTGGTTGCAGTTCAGGGCAGAATTAATGTTTTTTGTGGAAACCACGAAACAAAAAATGGTTACTATTTTTGTGTTAAGAAATAGCCCCCATATTTCTTAAAAGCTTTTTTATAAACGGGCTATTTTTTATGGTACTTTTGATTTCTGAAAGCAGAGAAGGAGAGATATTGGGTGATTTTATGTCTAAATTATGTTTGTGATGGACTTTCTTTTTAAGGTCATAGTGTTTGATTATAATTCTCCATGTTCAAGGAAGCTGTAATAATCTTTGTGGTTAAAAATAATGTGATCAAGGAGCCTGATGCCAAGGGTTTCACCAGCGGATTTGAGTTGTTCGGTAATTTCTTTGTCTTCCATGCTGGGCGTTAAGTCTCCAACCGGATGGTTATGGGCTGCTATGATGGCCGATGCCCTGTCGGTGATCGGGTCAGCAAACACCTCTCTGGGATGCACTTGTGTTTTATTCACCAGACCTACAGAGACCACACGACTCTTGATTACCTCGTTCGCCCCGTTTATAGATGTACAAATGAAATGCTCCTGCTTACGGTCGGCATAGTGTCGAATCAGTGGAAGCACATCTGCCGGAAAAGAAATTTTAAGACCCTCGGGACGTATGCGACGTCGGGCGAATTCAAGGGCTGCTGCAATGAGCGTGGCTTTCGCCAAGCCAACGCCCTCAATTTTCTGTAATTCCTCAAGACTCGCATGCCCTTTCCCACCATCCAGAGATTTCAATATACTTTCGGCAATGGTCATCACATCATGACCTTTTGTCCCACTCCCTAAAAGAATGGCCAGCAATTCAATATCTGATAATGCCTCTGCTCCCTTTTGCTGGAGCTTTTCTCTCGGTCGCTCGCATTCGGGTAAATTTCTAATCTTATTCTTTTTCATTGTCTTTACGCTGACTTTGCGTGCTGAAGTCCATAATATATCACCGTCAGCGCCATCATGTCGAATATCGCCCCGGGGTCAATATACTTGGGATCTGCAACCTCTTCATACCGGCCTCTTCCTTCGTAGGAATCCTGTATTGAATGATTCACCTGTCCGGCATACGTATTTTCCAGATAGAAAACATCTCCTTTGTGTGTCTCGATAGTTGTCTGAATCTGCTCATCGTGCATTTTTTCTTCTGTCACTTCCTTTATGTATAACGCCTCTTCATCCGATATCTGAAATTTCTGGCGAATCTCGTCGATCATATCCTGTACAGAGACCTTCCTGGTCGGAGGTCCCCCGCCGATCTTACGACCCTTCTTGAGTTTTACTTCGCCGGGGATAGATACCTCGCCTTTATATTTAACACTTGCCCTCACAACGCTCGTCTGGCGTATCTGTTTCATCAGATCTGAAACAGAACCCTGCTTGATCAGTTGCGGGCCAACATACTCGGCAAAAGCGGCAAATACACCGATGTTCTCAGGATATTGAAAGAAACAGGACAGGAAGTGATAACTCTTTACAAACCGTGCCATCAGATAGACAAATTTCTTGCGGGCTTCGATGTCCTGAATCCGTTCCTGGAATCTCGTTCGAAGGGCGTTAACGGTAAACTGCAACGCAGCATCATTGTTCCCGGCAATGAGCTGAACGATGTTCCCGGCGTCAGTCTGTTTGAATACTCCTGTTGCAATAATCTCTTCATAATACTTGATGCATTGCTCTTTATCTGGCTCACTGTCTTCAAAGGGGATACCCTTCCGGTATTTGGCGAAGGCTTTTAAAATCGCATGGGCATTGTTGGTAAAATCTACAACGACAACGGTTTCTTTGCCATCATGTCGCCGGTTCAGGCGGGAAACAGTCTGAATAGCATTCCTGTCTACGACTGCTTTATCGAGAAACATCCCGGCAAGGAGTGGCTGATCGAAACCTGTTTGAAACTTGCTAGCAACAATCATGAGCCGGTAGTCATCACCTTCAAAACGGTCCTCAATGAGTTCGCCCGGTCTCAAACTATTTACTGCATATTCAGTAATGTGCTCATTCGTTTCCGGGTGGACGAAATCTGAGAAGGCATACAGGACTTTGTAATTACAGCCTGGCCTCTCCTTGAGTTTGTCCTTGAGTATCTGAAAATACCTCAGTCCGGCAAGCCGGGAGGTCGCAACGATCATAGCCTTTGCCCGTCCACCGATGAGCGGATTGATCTTTTCCTCAAAGATGCGGAGCATTACCTCAGCCTTGTACTGAATCAGTCCTTCATCCTGAAAGGCAACGTTCTTGAGAGCCTTGATGACCACGCCTTTAGGATAGACCTTCTCCTCATTTAGACTTGGTATAATCGGACAATGCAGGTTGTAGAGCGTTTTGTATGATATAATCCCAGTGGCAACGTCAACGATATACCCTTCAGTAATCGCCTCGGCCTCGGAATAGGTGTCAAAGGGGTTTCCGAACAACTGCACCGTTGCAGGCGACGGTGTCGCGGTAAACGCAACAAAGAGCTGATTGCCCTCATGTGCCCGTATAATCCGGGCAATTTCTTCTTCTGTGTCTTCTTCGGCTTCGGGTGCTTCCTCGTCCGGTTCATCCGGCTTCCGGAAGGGCGCCCGGATGGCAACACCCATCTTGCCTTCCTGAGAGCGATGGGCCTCGTCAATCAGAAAAGCCACACGCAATTTCTTCAAATCAGGGTCGCCTTCAATTTCACCCAGTATCCATTCAAACTTCTGCAGGGTGCTTACAACAATTGACTGGCCTCTCTTGAGAAACTCCTTCAGGTGTTTTGCCTTTTTTGCGTACCCAACGACTTCCTTCAAATGACTAAAATTCTCAAAATCGTCCCTGATATTCTTATCCAGCGCCTTCCGGTCAGTGAGCACGAAGATCATATCAAGTACCTTCTCTTTTGTCTCTGGCTTATACAGGCTGTGCAGGTGATCGGCAAGCCAGCAGATGGAGAGTGTCTTGCCCGACCCAGCGGAATGGTTGATGAGGTATTTCTTTCCCAGCTCCCCGGTTGATACAAAATGAGAAAGTGCGTCCTTTACCACATTTTGCACCATGCGTGACTGGTGGTAACGCGGGAAGATAGTAAATGCAGGACGTTCTGGCTTGTCTTCCGCAGCCTCGCTCTTCGGGACATAGACCAGGAAGAAGGACAACGCCTCCATGATGGAATCCTTTGACAGGACATCGCGGTAAAGGAATTCGACCGGATATTCCTTTTCATTATCCGCCTTATTCGTCAATCCACTATTGTGCCAGCGAAATTTGTTCTCGTTGCTTGGGTCGGTTGCAACCATTACGTCAGAGGTATCAGAAGCAATATGGAGAAAGGAGAGGTGAAAGATTCTGTCGCTGTGGTCTCTTTCGGCATACTGCCTGACGGCATCATACACGGTTTGATTCTTCTCATGCTTGAGTTCCATGGTTATGATAGGCAAACCGTTCAGGAAAAAGACAAAATCAAGCCGCTTGTCACCCCTGATAATCAGTTCTGGTTTTATCGCAAGCCGGTTTTGATCATAATGAAGGTTAGCGACACTCTCGCTTGAACGGGGTTTCGGGTAGTAGAGTTTGAACTCCAGCCCGCGCACCTTCAGGCCGTGACGGATGATCATCCACAAAGGCGAAACCCGAAGTTCGTCCTTCAATGCCCTGAATATTTCATCACGAGCGTCCGTGCCGTAGTCTCGCTCCAGGGCTTCAAAGGTTTCTTTCTGCGTTGCCGTAATAAAGGCAATCAGGTGATTCTCGGCAAAATAGTATTCCGTGTCCGTGATTTCATCCTGCTCCAGCACGGCATACGTGTGTTTGCGCACCAGGTATTCGAAGATGTGTCTTT
>JACRII010000193.1 GCA_016235875.1 Planctomycetota bacterium | reverse complement strand
TTTCTGAATATCTTGACGCTACCGGCAACCAAAAATTAAGACAATTCCTTTCGGAAGTTACCTTGGCTGATTCAATTGAAGACGTTATCCATAAAAAACTTCTTGAACTGCTTCGTATATACCTCATAATCGGCGGAATGCCTGCGGCGCTGGAGGAGTATTTGTCCAGCAATGATTTGATGAATTGCCTGAGGATTCAAACGGCGCTTTTACAGACATACAGGAGTGATTTCGGAAAATATGCAAAGATTTCTCAGCATAAATATTTGCAAAAGGTGTTTGACACTGCGCCTCGCATGGTTGGGCAAAGGATAAAATATTCAAACATTGACACGGATACCCGCTCAAGAGACTTGAAAAATGCCCTGAACTTGCTTGCCCTCGCCGGGATAGTTAAACCAATATATTTAACTAAGGCGTCAGGACTGCCGCTTGGGGCGCAAATAGACGAACAAAAATTCAAATTGAATTTTCTTGATGTCGGTCTGATGCAAAATTCCTGCGGCTTACAGGGGCGATTAAGCGTTGAAGAAGATTTTATGCAAATAAATGCAGGCGCTGTGGCGGAACAGTTTGTTGGACAGGAACTGGCGGCATATTCCGACAAACATCAGCAAGGCAGCATTTATTTTTGGGCAAGAGAAAAAAGGGGGAGCATGGCAGAGGTTGATTATGTTATAAATATTGGCTCAAATATCCTTCCTGTAGAAGTAAAATCGGGCAAAGAAGGCAAGCTTAAATCGTTAAGGATGTTTATTGATGAGAAGAAATCAAAGTTAGGAATACGATTTTCGCGGGACAGATTGTCTTATTATGACAAAATACTTTCTATTCCGCTTTATATGGTTGAACAAATGCCGAGATTAGCAGGAAGTTTAACCCGTTAGAGAGGGATTAAAATGTTTTACCCTTATGTCACTCACACGAAAGCGGGGAACTGGATAAATAAGGACTGGTACCTGGGATACTTCAGGTTTCACGGTAAGAATACGAATTGGTTTAATGCATCACTAGCAGAACGGTATGACTATCTTTACACGTAAAGAGTTAGTTTTGAAAGTCCACAAGAAGAATGGGGGAATAGATAGGAAGTATGTTGATTGTGGGACTCTAAATGGTAAAGAAGTTTATAAAAATGGTGACGTAAGACGAATGGCGAGTAACGAGAGAAACGCTACCCGTCACCTGTCACTCGTCACTTGTCCCGTCTTCACTATTTTGTTTGCGGTTTTATGGGTAATGTAAAGGTGAAGGTACTCCCTTTCCCAAATTCGCTTATTACCCATATTTTGCCTCCGTGCAATTCGATGAGACGCTTCGTGAGCGTCAGGCCAAGGCCTGTCCCTTCATAACGGCGTGCATACGAGGCGTCTAATTGACGAAATGCCTCAAATATTTTGTCCATATCTTCTGATTTGATGCCGATACCCGTGTCACTTACGGCAATTTGTACATGCTGGTTCATAAGGCTTGCATTGACGGCAACCCTGCCATTTTCGGATGTAAACTTGACGGCGTTGGATAGCAGATTAAACATTATCTGTTTGAATTTTACTTTATCTACAGTTATAGAAGGGACGTCCTCACGGATATGAGTATGTATGTGAATACCCTTCTTATTGGAGAATCCAATGATCGTGTTTAACACCTCGTTGATAGCCTCTTTTACAGGGAACTCTTCATAATGAAGTTCTAATTTTCCCGCCTCAATTTTTGAGAGGTCGAGGATGCTATTAATCATATTGAGCAGGTGTTGGCCGCTGCCGTGAATATCACTCAGGTATTCTTTTTGCTCGGCACTGATGGTTCCGACGACTTCGTCCTTTAAAACCTCTGCAAAACCGATGATTGAATTCAGCGGGGTGCGGAGTTCATGTGACATCGTTGCCAGAAACTCTGATTTAAGTCTATTAGCCTTTTCAAGCGCAATGTTTGCCTTCTGAAGTTCATCTGTTCTTTCTGCAACCCTTCTTTCTAACAGAATGTTCAGGTCTTGAAGTCTTGAAATACGAATAAAGTCAAGCCAGGAAGCCACATCTTCGTATTCGGCGACATTGAGCCCTTTCTTTTCTTCTTCAGGGTTTACCCGTATGCCCAGGGTCTTTTTGACGCACCAGAAAAAGAGCATCCCCAGCCCGAACGACCACACAAAGGCTATTCCAACGCCTATTGCCTGTATGCCCAATTGATGCAACCGATCCCCATTTTCTACCAGGAGGGTTGATTTTTCTGCAAAGGGTGCAACGCAGAGGGTGCCTATAACACCGCCTACTCCATGAACAGCAACGGCGGCAACGGGGTCGTCTATCTTTAATATCTTTTCAATAAAGTCCTGGGCAAGGATTGCAACAACACCCGTAATAAGGCCAATATAAACGGCGCCATCGGGGTTTACCCTGCTTGAACCTGCCGTTATTGCTACCAGGCCAGCCAGTACTGCCGTAAAAAGTTTTCCGGCATCGAGTCTCCTTTCAGTCGAGTAATTAAATATCAGCGCCGAAACTCCGGCAGCGGCAGCAGCGAGGTTTGTGTTTACAATGACGAGGCCAATATCTGCACTAGCTCGTAAAAGACTTCCACCATTAAAGCCAAACCAGCCAAACCAGAGGAAAAAAGTACCTAATGTGGCCAACGGAACGTTGTGTAACCCCATGGGATTTGAAGAACCATCAGGATTGTACTTGCCAATTCTTGGACCCAAAACCAATGCCCCGGCCAGGGCAAACCACCCGCCAATGGAATGCACCACCGTAGAACCTGCAAAATCAATAAACCCCAATCTTCCCAACCAGCCGGACTGGTCTGGATAAAAGAGATTCCCCCATGCCCAATGACCGAAAATCGGGTAGATAACAGACACGGTAAATGCGGGACCTATGACGTTGGGAATAAAACTTGAACGTTCAGCTATGGCGCCTGACAATATGGTAGAGGCTGTAGCGGCAAAGACCAGTTGATAAAAGAAAAAGGTATACGATAGACTACCGGTATGTGTCGCCACCCCACAGGCAAAGAAGTGGTTTGTACCAATCCAGCCCATGTGACTTGCGCCAAACATCAACCCAAATCCTACGACATAAAACGCCAGAGAGGATACGAGGAATTCCACCAGGTTTCTGATAGAAATGCTAATAGCATTTTTTGATTGTGAAAAGCCTGCTTCGTAAGAGGTAAACCCCAGTTGCATGAAGAATACCATACAGGCCGCTACCATAACCCAGACATGATTGATATTTATTTGTAGACTTTCCATTTTTCAATCTTAACAAATTTAACAAGGAATTTCAAAGCGTCAGTTCCTCTCCCTGGACTTCGTCGTGAGTCTTCGGCGTGAGCTCAGACGAACGATGGGGGGAGGCTGGGTGGGTAATGTAGGGGCAGGTTTGAAACCTGCCCCT
>JACRII010000025.1 GCA_016235875.1 Planctomycetota bacterium | reverse complement strand
TCGTTGCAGGTAAGCTGAAGACCCAGCCTTTCATGAAACGCCCGAACGTTGGTTACGAGGGTTTCCTTCATATATCCTAAGGCGAGTTTCCACTCCCGTGCATTGATCCACGAATACCCTTCCCGAGTCCATACACCAAACCGGCAGGGGTTGCCCAGTGCGTGGTTTTCCTTTCCTACACGCGGATAATAGAGGTCTCTGATAGTGTAATCCGCATCGAATGCAACCAGTAATGAACCGTTGCCAACAGGTATATCTCTAGGCATCTTCGCTTTCCTTTGGATATTTTATATTTTCCAGGGTATGTCGTCCTCCGAGAAATGGAGCGATTCGTCTGCAGCCATCTGCACCTCGATTCGGGATTGGTCTGCATGCATCTGTTCAAGAGATGCCAATCTTTCAAACATCCGTTTTTCCTCAGGTGTCCTCGCCAGGAGGGCTGCCTCTTTATAAAAATGAAATGCCTTATTCTCTACTTTTGCAATTAATTTCAGGATATCGAGAAACGTAGCGTTATGTTCGGGTTCGGTAATATCCAGTTTGTATTCTTTTGACTGTGCTTTTGACGCATCAAAGGGATAACCACACGTCTCTTCATACCACGCCTTGAGGATATCTTCATGTTCCTGTTCAGCCTCTGCCATGTGTCTGAAACGAGACTGTGCCTCGTTATTGGACAATTGAGCAGACATTTTGAAATAAAAATTCTTTGCCTTTATTTCTTCGATAATAGCCATTTCCAGGATTCTTATAATCGCAGCTTTTTTATCGTCCATAACGGTAAAAATATTTTCTACTTGCACAAGAAAAGATTATAGCAATCTTTATCCTCTTAAGACATCATCTAAATAGGTGTTTGGGTGGCATGGACAAACTTGTTTGTCCGTGCTCCTGTATTTACTTGACTGGTTGAAAATAGTTTTATAAAAAAATAACTAAAGGTTAAAATTATCCATTGCTAATATAACATTCTTTTCACCATTGTACCATCCTGCGCTTGACCAGTTCCATTCTTGAGGAGTTGATACAAGCCCCCTTTTAACAGGATTGTTATGCATATAATGAATTTTTTCAAAAAGCTCATTTTTACTATTGATATTTCGGTCATAGCCATGTCCTGTTTGCCAGAATCTAAAAACTTTCCTTGTTCCGCGCTCAACGGTTAATCTCTTCAGCCAATCACGATTGTTCTCTTCCAGATAATGTTTGGCCCTTCCTGGCTACCGATTGTTTGAGTGTTTTCAAAAAAAACGAAATATTGTACTCTTGAACCATCGGGTAGACCATGAGATGGACATGTTCTGGCATAATTACATATGCCCACAGTGCATACTTATATTTTTCTTTAGCTTGTGTTATTGCTTCGATTAACCAATGTCTTGTGCGTTCTCGGCTTAATAATGGGAGTCTTTGATAACAAGAAAATGTTAAAAAGTGCGCGTGGCCAGGACTATTGTAATGGTAAATAGTTTTTTTCCATTGTTTCTTTATTTTGTATTCCATATACATTCAAGCAAACAACTATCACGGACAAACCAGTTTGTCCGTGCCACCCTGTCCTGTTTTATTTAATGTAGGATTATTCCATCTTCCAGCCTTCTTTGCCGATTAAGGGTACAAAGGCGCACTCCAGGATGTTTTGGCTTTTTATTCCCTGCCCTGTTTTTACTATCTGATGTAATACCTGATTATAAGGATTCCCAATAGGTATTACCAATCGTCCGTCGATTTCGAGCTGATCTATTAAGCTCTTTGGGATGTGAGGCGCACAGGCTGTAATAATAATCCCCTGGAAAGGCGCTTTATCCGGCAGTCCAAGACTTCCGTCTCCCGTGCTGACATCCACATTATTACATCCCGACTTTTGTAAAACAAGCTTTGCTTTTAACGCAAGGGCTTCGTGTCTTTCGATTGTATAAACATGAGCTGCGAGCCTGCTAAGGACGGCAGCCTGATAGCCTGATCCTGTGCCGATCTCCAATACCTTCTCTTCGCCTTTTAATTCGAGGCATTGAGTCATAATGGCTACCATATAGGGTTGTGAAATGGTCTGCCCTTCTCCTATGGGCAGCGGGCAATCCTCATACGCAGCGTGCCTGTACAATTCAGGTACAAACTCATGCCTGGGTATCTCTGACATCGCCTTCAATACACCCTCATCATGGATACCGCGGCTTACTAACTGGTATTGCACCATGTGAAACCTGTCTGCTGCATATTTGTCGGTGTTTTGAGAAGTATTCAAGGCAGATGATTTTTAATATAAATTTTCGAATTTCTCAAAATGTAGGGAAAAGGAATTAAAACTACATCACCCTTTTTGAACATGGTAGTACTTCTCCCAATTATCATAGATTGCATCCTTTTCATTTTCCCAATCCTCAGCAAAGCCACTTATCGCCAGGCTGTCCCACTGTTTGTACCTTTGTTCTTCTTCGCTAATGAATTTCTTTGTAAACATTTCGGTTATAGTGATGAAAAGCTCCTCACCTTCTTTAAACTCCACTTTTTCCAAAGGTTCGATTACGCCATGCGAATACCTGGCCCTGATTGTTTTTGACATATTAGTCCACTCCTTTTTAGCTCAAGTTCTCTCTATATCTTCTTTGAATTATTTTTATAATATACTTATTATAAATTCATTGTTTAAAATAATCCTTTACTACATCCCATGTGCGACACGCGAATTGGAATATTGTAGCCCAGTTTTTCCTTAAAAATTCCCAAGTTCTGAATAATATTGAATTTGCCTTCTTTTGCGAATATCCAAAAGCTGGAAGTATTGTATCTTCCCACTGTGATCTGAAAATATTCAAAGAAAGACGTGTTGGTGATGTCTTTTTGCCTTTTATTTTACTTCCTTGAATAGACAATAAATCTAGATAAAAGTTTAAATTAAGCCCCAATTCAACATCACCACCTTTTCGTTTATCTTCTATCTTTTTAATATTATTATCAGGAATCATAAACTTACATAGGATATCACGGTCGCGACTATGACCTTTACTATTATAGTCAAGCTTTATTGTTGAGTTTGAAATTTCCGAATTGTTTAAGAGAAGACTGCATTCAATCTCATCAATATTAAAATGTTGCGAGGGCTTTATAGGATGGAAATGTAATTTGGCAGGAATATAAATGAACGAGTTTGAAGCTGTAATATTTGTCTCGCCGATAGAAATACTGCCATATTCTAAATAATTATCAATCATCAGTTGTGTTTCAGGCATTGATAACCTCTTTTAAAATTTCATATATTCAGGCCAGAATTGTTTGTCAATTCCAATGGTTCCTAAAACTTCACAATATCTTTCTTTGAAACACTTTGAATCAGGTTCTTGATTTGCTAAGCTGCGAATAATTGGCAATACCAGTTGTGCGGCATCCCACATTTCTACAAGCATTTCTTTAAAATAAGCTTTTTCCAATCTATTCTTCCGATTTTGCTTCCTCCATCTCAAAATTCTGGTGGGTTCGGTGGATTATACCCAGAAGGTGTATGGAATAGGGCATCTTTAATAGTTTTAGATAGACCATCGAGATCGGGGAAAAGGGTGCGTCGCGAAATTCCTAATGACTTTAGATCGTTTATTAAGTTTAGCTTGTAATACTGTGGAATAAGATAACGGTTCAGATATTTTTTATCCGTAAGTAAGTCGGGTATTGTATTTTTTCCTTGATGAGGTATTGGATGGATAGTGAATGTGCTTAATTGGGCAACCATGCGGGAAAACTTCATTGTAGGATACAGATCAAGAGGATATTGGGGAATTTCACTAAGCCCGCACTTTTCTGCTAATTTTTCTTGTTTTTCCTGATTATTACTAGCGGGGCGTATAGCTAAATATGGTTCTGTTGCCAAATATTGAAGGATTTCGTTAGGTTGGATTGCTATTTCATTAAACCCGTAACCTTCTTTATTCAAAAAGTATGGGGATATTGCCCAGAGTTCCCCATCTTTACCATCTTCAAAATTCTCGACTGCGAAATATAATGCCACAAGCGCGTTCTCTGTCCAATCTAATAGCCTTGTTGGTGCGCCATGATGCTGCATTAAAAATAACCAATTACAATGATCGTCTTGATTTGGTATATTCTGGGTAAGAGCAGGAGCAACACGTTTAAATTCTTTAATTACATCAGATTCGGTTTCTGGCCTTACAACATTTTTAGGAATATATTCATCGCGGAATATTTTGGGTGTTAGAGGATTCTTATATGTTTCTGTGTGGCCTCTAAACCACCACGTAGAATGGGTTGTTGCTATTTTAATAACCCGGTAAATTTCTCTGATTTCATCAGCATCATAAGGCATTGTTTTATTGGTATTCATAGGTTTCCAAATGAGATTATTGGTCCCGAGTTTGAAACCACAATCATTTTTTCTTACTTCCAGAAATAGCTTTAGAAAGTTCCTCTTTTAATTCCATTCGTTTCTTATTTTTTTTGATACTCTAATCCGTCAGTCTTTTTTTTAAAGATGCCTTTGAAACGGAGAAGTTTTTGAATTTTACGAGGTTCTTCTTCTACAATGGTTATGAGCAATTTAGCCTTTTTCAGAGGTGGCATGGCATCTTTATAAATAATTTTGCCATTTTCATAATAGGCTTCTATAGTTTTGTACATAAAATCTTTCCTCCTCTGGAATAGTTATCCTTTAATAACACACATCGGCTTTAGTTGAACGACTTTTTTACTGATGCCGGCGTGGTCTACAACATCCACGACCTCTGTTACGTCTTTATATGCCTCGGG
>JACRII010000192.1 GCA_016235875.1 Planctomycetota bacterium | reverse complement strand
GGGTATTTTGGGTTTTCTGGCGGTTGTCATTGAAAAGCTTATGTACAAATTGAAAATCAATAGTGGCTGTCTGTTGTAATAGGTGTTTCTGTTCTGCAGGAGTTATTTCGCCCCACCACTTGAAAATGTGGGACTGTCCCAATTTAAAAGCGTCTTTAATACACCTTTTATAGTTTGGATACTCTTTTTCCAGTGTTTCTCTATTTATCATGGGGAATAAAATTATAATCTGTGTATATCTGCGAAAATCAGCGTCCTGCTTACTTTACAATACTGCTAAATTATATGCCAACTTCTCGTGTACGGCAAGGATTTTTACATCATGTTTATTTTAACCCTTTTAGAAATTTAAACTTGAAATAAATCTGGAATATCAGTAACCTTAATACTTATTTATAACCAAAAAGGAAATTGAATGAAAAAATTTTTAATTATTATCTCTATCATCATTTGTTTCCTCATAGGAATAGGTGTATCCGGGTATATTTTTATTAAAAGGATGACCTCGGACGAAGCAATAAAGAGTCGTTTATTAAGCGCATTAAAAGATTTTGGAGAAACAAAAATTGAACGTGCACACATGGATTTTTTGGAAGGGATTGTCATTGATAACCTCTCTTTTGCAGGCACCTCCGAAGATTTACTGGGCAAGTCTCTAAAAATCCCCAGAATCGTTATAAAGCATTCCCCGCAGAGTCTTCTCAAGGGAAAGCTCAATATCTACAATGCGGTCGTTATTGCTCCTGAATTGACTATCGAAAAGCCTACGGATATTTGGTCGCTCCTGGATGCATTCAAGGCAAACTTTGACAAGATTGAGATGCCAGCCTACCTGGATATATTAAATCAGGGCGTCGAGATCCGGGATTTAAAGATTCATATCAAGGAAAATACACAAACAAACAGCCCGGAAATCAAGTTGTCGGGTGTCAATATCACCTTCCTGCCTTATGCCGGTTCTTTTAAAGACATCATCATCAAAGGAAATATAGAAGACGAATTCCTGGGGAATTATTCTTTTACTATGAATCTGCATCCTAATATTCCCAGCTTAGAAATTGAGGCGAATGCGAAGAATATTATGTTGAACGAGGAATTTTTGGCACGATTTCCATACATTGGCAAGATGCTCTGGAATGATTATAAACCCACTGGAACGATCAATGTGTCTTGCAGGGCAAGTTTTAATAATCAAAACAAAGAAAAGAAAATGGATTACGTCATCAACGTCAATCTTAATGGTTTAGAAGCCATGTATGAAAATTGGCCATTTCTGATTTACCACTTGAACGGTGACGTGGAACTGAACACCGAGAAATTGTATCTCAAGGGAATTGTAGGATATATCAAAAGTGGAAACTGTACTTCTCAGGCTGAATTTAAGGGCGAATTCGACCTCTATGGCACCAAAAAAACCTTTGTGATGACAATTCCTAATCTGCTCCTAAACCAGGAATTCTTAAAAAACATCCCCGATTTCGGTGAACAGGTATGGTCAAAGATTCGGCCTACCGGCCTGGTAGACCTGACTTACCAGTATAACGTGGGAGAAAAACAGGAAAGCAGCTGCTTCCTGGCAGTGAATTGCAAGGATTTAGAAATCAACCCTCTGAATTTCCCTCTGTCTATATCCCATGTAAACGGACAAGTAAAGCTGTGTAACAATATCATTTTATTTACGGATACCAGTGGCTTTATCCAATGCGGCGGTCAGTCCATTTTTACCGAATTAAACGGCGTCTATGATATAAAGAATGACCGAAAGATATTTAACCTCCACATACCGAATCTGTCCATCACAGAATCTCTATTGAAAAATTTACCCACTAAGGGAATAGGCGAAAAGTTGTGGACAAATCTGAAACCCTCCGGCAAGGTAGACCTCATTGCCAATTTCCAGGGTTTTAAGGAAGAAAAGGACAACAATTACTCATTAGAGATCAACCTCAAGGACTGTGAGATGACTGACAGAAAATACAATATTTTTCTCAGTGGGATCGGAGGAATTCTGGAAATCAATAAAAGCCGTTTTGTAACCAAACACATCGATGCCAAATGTTGTGGCGGGCATGTGGAAGGAACCTTTTCCGTCAATACGGATACCGATCCCTATCAATACGAGGGCGAGTTGAATTTCTCAAGAATCATACTGGAAGAACTTGCCCAAAGGATTGCGAAAACAGAAAAACAGTGGTCAGGGCTTCTTTATGGCAGGATTAAATATCGGGGAATCGGTACCGATCCAAAAAATTTCTCTGCAGAAGGTCAGTTCAATGTAAACGAAGGATACCTCTCAGGTGTTCCCATCATCTATAGCGTGTTTAATTTTCTCAACCTTAGCATACCTAAAAAAGAAAGTTTTCACAGCGCACAGGCAAAGTTTGTTGTCAAAAACGGCGTTATCCACATCGATGAAGGAAAAGTTTATAGCGACTCGATAGAACTCAACGGACGGGGAGACATCGACCTTAGTGGAAACATGCACATAAGTATTGTTGCAGGGTTCAGCAGGGACTTTTTTTCTCAAATCCCTATTGTGGGAAAACTGTTTGACCTTGTGGTAGGTGGCGTAAGAAAACAATTAACTATGGTAGAAATAGGGGGAACCTTTTTAAAGCCAGAAACACATCCCGTACCGTTTAAACCATTCACCAAGTCGATTAAAAACATGTTCGATTTGTTACCAAAGGACGAGCATGGAACTACTACGACAAACACTATTGAAAGGAAGGAGCTAGGAGAAAAAAAACCTCTTTAATTTATGCTGGAACATTTCTTTTCACCTCAGACAGTCGCTGTCGTCGGCGCCTCTCGCGAAGAGGGTAAGGTAGGGCACGACTTATTCAAAAATCTTGTCAATCACGGATACAAAGGCAAGATATATCCGGTAAATCCTCATGCGGATAATATCCTGGGGATTAAAACATATCCCGCTCTTAAGGAAATCACAGATAAGGTTGATCTGGCTGTAATTGTTGTGCCCGCTCCTTATGTTGGGAAAACCGTTGACGAGTGCATTGAAAAAGGTATCGATTCGATTATCGTCATCAGCGCAGGATTCAAAGAGAGCGGCATTGACGGAGCCGCAAGGGAACGGGAATTATACCAAAAGATAAAACAGCATTCTATACGGATGCTGGGGCCAAACTGTCTTGGGCTGATAGACACGCAATCGGCCTTAAACGCCTCTTTTGCCGCTGATATGCCAGCGCCAGGCAATATTGCGTTCTTTTCACAATCCGGGGCGCTCTGCACTTCGATTTTGGACTGGGCGGTGAATGAATGCATCGGATTCTCTAAATTTATCAGCATGGGAAACAAGACGGATATCGATGAAGTAGCGCTTATAAAAGCCATAGAAAATGACGCCAGTACAAAAATCGTTCTCGTTTATTTAGAAGGGGTAAAAAACGAAACCGAATTCATCGGCACAGCCAAAGAAATGACTAAAAAAAAACCGATGATTGTTGTGAAATCAGGTGGAACCACGGCTGGGGCAAAGGCTGCGTCGTCACACACAGGGACACTGGCCGGCTCTGAAAATGCATTTGATGCGGCATTTAAACAATCAGGAATTCTCCGGGCAAAAACGATCGAGGAACTTTTCGACTACGCCAGAATTTTCAGCTTTCAACAGCTACCCAGAGGACCACATATAGCATTGATAACAAATGCTGGAGGACCCGGCATTATCGCCGCAGATGCGGTAGAGCGGTCGAAATTGAAAATGGCGTCGTTTTCCAAAGATACGATTGATACCCTGCGCTCTTTTTTACCGGCTATGGCAAATGTATACAACCCTGTTGATGTACTGGGAGACGCCAAGGCAGATCGGTATAAATTCGTTATCGAAAAAGTCGTGCAAGACCCCAACGTTGATGCTGTTCTTATTATTCTGACACCTCAGGCAATGACGGAAATTGAAAAGACCGCAGAGGTAATTACTGAAATTTCAAATCGCACAGACAAACCTATTGTAACCTCATTCATGGGTGGTAAAAGGATTGAAAACAGCTTAAAGATTATGTGCCAAAGAAAAGTGCCGAATTATTCCTTCCCTGAACGCGCAGTAACCGCCATTGAGGCGATGTATACATATACCTTGTGGCAAAAACGACCAGCGCCAAAAACAAAAATATTTGACGTTCAGAAAGAACTGGTAGCATCTTTCTTTGAAAAGATGAAACAAGCAGGGCGACAACACCTTAACGAAGAAGAAGCCAGGCAGGTTATCTCCGCCTATGGTTTCAGGATTCCCAAAAGTATTCTTGCTGCTACAGAACCAGCGGCTGTAAAGGCGGCAGAGGAGATTGGGTATCCTGTTGTCATAAAGATTTCTTCACCAGACATCCTCCACAAATCAGACTTTGGTGGAGTTAGGGTTGGGATAAAAAACGAGACAGAGGTACGGAATTGCTTTTGCGAAATAACCCAAAAGGCGCGCCGCCTCATGCCAGACGCAGATATTAAAGGGGTTCTCGTGCAGCAAATGATTACCGGAGGCAAGGAGGTAATCCTGGGGATGTCACGTGATTCACAATTTGGACCCTTATTAATGTTCGGCCTCGGTGGAATCTATATAGAGATACTAAAAGACGTCTCGTTCCGAATAGCGCCCATTGGATTGAATGAAGCCGAAGAGATGATCCTGGAAATCCGGTCATTCCCGCTTTTAAAAGGCGCACGCGGTGAAAGACCCGTGGACATAAATACCGTTGTTGATAATATTTTAAGGCTTTCCCAGCTCGTGACAGATTTTCCGGAGATTATCGAAATGGATATAAATCCATTGATCGTATTCCCCGAAGGCGGTGGTACAATGGCATTAGACGCACGCATAACAATCACATAAATACTGTAGTTCAGCACCCCCACCTGACCCCCCCCATCGAGGGGAAGGAAATTTTTTTTCCCCCGCCCCTAGTGGGAGGGGTTAGGGGAGGGGGGG
>JACRII010000191.1 GCA_016235875.1 Planctomycetota bacterium | reverse complement strand
TTAATACGAAGATACAAAATTATGATTTGGATGGAAAAATTTTAACCTTTTCCTGACTTGTTTATAGATCGCATTTAATTTACACACAATTTACTTTGTCTTTTACTTTCATTTGCCAGCTACATTCTCGGACAGCCTGTTTACTTAAAACCTGACTTACATTTTAACATAAGGAGATTCAGTGAATTTCGAATCGTTTAATTTACATCCGAGCATCATATCTGGTGTGAGGGAGCTCGGCTACGTTACACCCACACCTATCCAACTTCAGGCAATTCCGCCAATTCTTCAAGGACAGGACCTCGTTGGTCTTGCCCAGACAGGAACAGGCAAAACAGCCGCTTTTGTGCTTCCGATTTTACAGCGTCTGTCTCAAGGTCCGCGAGGCTGTGTCCGCGCCCTGATAATAGCGCCCACGCGTGAACTTGCTGAGCAAATACACGATACCACGCAGGGACTGGGCAAACAAACCAGACTGCGCAGCGTCACCGTCTATGGCGGCGTAAACATGACGCCACAAATCCAGAAATTACGCGGTAAAGCCGAAATAGTCGTTGCGTGCCCGGGCCGTCTGCTGGATCATATACGTCAGAAAACTGTTAATTTATCCCATATTGAAGTACTCGTACTTGATGAGGCAGACAGGATGTTCGATATGGGCTTTTTGCCGGATATTCGTAAGATTTTAAATCACCTGCCGGCGCATCGGCAAACTTTGCTCTTTTCGGCTACCATGCCTGATGATATAAAGCGCCTTGCGCACGACATCCTGCGCAATCCCGTTACCGTGCAAATAAACCATACCATGCCATTGACCACGGTATCGCATGCATTGTACCCGGTCGAGCATCATCATAAAAGCACACTTTTGATGCGGCTTCTGAAACACGCAGATACTGGGTCGGTACTCGTATTTACACGCACAAAACAACGAGCTATGAGTGTGGCGCAGCGGTTGAAAAAAGCAGGGTACATAGCAACGTCTCTGCAAGGCAATATGTCCCAGAATCAACGACAGGCTGCACTCGATGGTTTTCGTAAAGGTTCATTCAAGATACTGGTAGCAACCGATATTGCCGCCAGAGGCATTGATGTTTCTCACATTTCACATGTCATTAACTTCGATATGCCTGACACTGTCGATGCGTACACGCACCGTATCGGACGCACAGGCCGTGCTGCCAAAACCGGCGATGCATTCACCCTTACCACACAAAATGACAACGCCATGGTGCGCGCTATCGAGAATACCCTTGGTATGAAGCTTGAGCGCCGCAGGTTAGAAGACTTTGATTACACTTCACCTCCAGCGCGCAGCACGCATGCTGTTCCACTCCAACAATCACAACGTCACCACAGACGAACGGGAACTGGATCAAAAAGGGCGGGATCACAGATGTCGTCAGATTCCAAACCACGGTATCCCAGAACAGGTGCGAAACCTTTTGGTAAGCGACGTTCTTCACACGCAGCGTATTCGTCTGGTTCGTCAGCTCGGAAACCGCACAGTTCTCATAATTAGAATTAGGCACGTAGTAGAGGCGCAAACGTAATGCGCCTCTCCATAATCGTTTTGAATTTTCTGAAAATCAGCATCGGCAATGAAATTAAGGAATTTGGGGGGGGCCAAAACTGAAGGTTGCTTTGGAGTAACTCCCTGCAATGCAACTGGAAAGTTTTATAATAATTTAATTGTAGGGGTAAAGGGGTTGTAAACTTGTCCTCATGAAAATGGGGAATAACTCAGGAGAAATACACAACCCCCTAAATCCCCCTTTGGTAAGGGGGATTAACTTGAAGAAGTGGGCGTTATAAACAGCTTGTCAACTTACCAAATAACGTAAGGTCTGTTACTTCATGTATCAGAACGCCTACTAACTTACCCACTAACTCCTGCGAACCGTTGAAAACAACGATGTGGTTTTGCCGGGTCCGACCCGATAACCTATTCGGGTCTGATTTGCTTGCGCCTTCAACAAGGACCCCCACCTTCTTGCCGATCATCTTTGTGTTTTCTTCGAGGCTTATTTTTTTTTGCAATTCCAGCAGTTTTAAATTCCTTGCCCTTTTCGTCTCATCGGGTACATCGTCCTTCAACTCTGCCGCCTTCGTACCCGTTCGTGGTGAATACTTGAATATAAAACAGTTCTGGAACCGAAGATCTTCCATCAATTGTACCGTTTCCTGAAAATCTTCTTCCGTCTCACCCGGAAAGCCCACAATAAAATCACTGGCAACCGTAAGGTGCGGAATAAGTTCTCTTGCATACCGAACAAACTCACGGTAATAACCTGCCGTATAACCACGACGCATCCTCTTTAAAACTTCGTCAGAACCTGATTGAGCGGGCATGTGTAAGTATTCGCAAACCTTCTCAAGACGGCTCATAGTACGAATAAGGTCACGAGACATATCCGCAGGATGCGAAGTTACAAACCTGATCCTGTCAAGTCCGTCTAAGTCATCCAATTCTGAGAGCAGATCCCCCAGCGTGACGTTTCCATCCAAACCCTTCCCGTAAGAATTTATATTCTGCCCTAAAAGCGTCACTTCTTTGCAGCCGTTCGATACGAGGGATTGCACCTCCTCTTTTATATCGGCGATTGTCCGGCTAATCTCACGCCCGCGCACATAGGGAACAATACAATAAGAACAATAATTATCACAGCCCCGCATCACCGTAACGAATGCCTGATAGAAATTTGGCCGATAGGTTACAGCCCGCTTCACGTTAACGATTTGATCTTCATCTATGGCAAGAACGTGCGAACCATGATTTCTTATTTTTAAAAGCATCTCGGGTAATCGGGAAAACATCCGTGTTCCACAGACCAGGTCTACATGAGGCATGCGTTTGAATATAGCTTCGCCGTCTTTTTGTGCCATACATCCAAGGACTCCTACAATAACTTCGGGATGCCTCTTCTTCAGCGTTTTCAAAGCTCCTAGATGAGAATACACCTTATCCTCGGCATGCTGGCGTACACTGCAGGTGTTGAATAAGATAACGTCTGCATCGTCAACCTTATCAACAATTTTATAGCCATCTTCCTGCAGCAGCCCCAGCGAAAGCTCGGCATCGAGCTTATTCATCTGGCAGCCAAAGGTCTCAAAAAAAACGGTCTTGTATGGCTGATCTTTATCAGTAAAATTAGCAGAATTAATCATAATATGATTTTGAAAATAAACATTTTAGATGCCTGCGAAAGTGATGGAATATCTTATTTTCCCCTCTAAAAAGAGGGGACATAGGGGTGTGTAATCTGTTCTTAACACACCCCCACCCCCTCTTGATAGAGGGGAGCATAGCCATCACTAATTTTGCGACAGACAAGCGTAATTATTTTATGATAAAAATTGTTTAAAAACTTAAGGAATATTATCAATACTATAACAACTGATTTTTATACGTGTTCAGCCATCATCTTTTACCTGTTCGTGAAGGCTAATTGCCGACAGCTAAATTTTAACTGACGTTGTAATGTAAACCAAGTGTTTTTTGTTATCACTTCAATGAACGATTAAAAAACCTATTTTAGCATAAATATCAGTTAACTTTTGATTTTAAAGACGTTTTTTGTATAATGCTACTGTTTTACAGAATAATTATAAACGAAACGCTCCTGAGCTTTTTGCTTACAAAAAGGATGAAAATTTACACCCTCTCCTAACAACCACCGAGTAAGAAATAGTTAGATTGAGGGTATTTTCAGGTAAAGTGATCACAAAAACAACTATAAACAACACCCGTATAATAGCCGCATGCATCATATTGTTTACTGGCTGCCTCTTCCTGTTTAATATAGGGAAAAGGGACTTATGGGCGCCTGATGAGCCTCGCTATGCGCAAGTCTCAAAAGAAATGCGGGACAGCGGCAACTTCATAGTCCCTCATTTGAATAGCGAACCATACCCTGATAAACCCCCGCTTTTATTCTGGCTCATTAATTTGTTTTCGATTCCCTTTGGAAAGATTACGGCGCTGTCTTCCCGCCTGCCTTCCGCCTTCGCAGGCATCGGCTGCTGTCTGGCGATATTTTATCTCGGCAAAAGTTTATACCATAATACGCGAATCGCCTTGCTGTCCGCTCTCTTCCTTGCCACCAGTTCAAAGTTCCTGTGGATGGCGCATCGAGTGGCATTTGACGCCCCCCTCACGTTTTTCGTTACGATGGCGATACTCTGTTTCTATAAAGGATACGCAGCACGGCATAATCACAGCCCGATTACTCCCCCTATTGCCCCACCTTTGCAAGGGAAGAATGAAGGTGAGGTAAAAAGACAAGAACGACGATACTACACCCTCTTTTACATTTTCATGGCGCTGGGTGTGCTTACAAAAGGGCCTATAGGCTTTATCATTCCCTTTTGCATCGTATTAACCTATCTCATCTTGAAAAAGGATATTCGGGTCTTAAAGGAAACTCGTCCCTGGATAGGCGGGGT
>JACRII010000190.1 GCA_016235875.1 Planctomycetota bacterium | reverse complement strand
TTATTTAGATAAAAAACTTAATACCGCTCCATGGTTCATGTTGTCTTTCATTCTGTTAGGAATTGCCGGAAGTTTTATAGAATTTTTTAAGTTGATAAAGAAGTTGTCCAGAGAAAATGATAGATAGCTTTTCGGCTTATTAATATGGATAAATTAATGCCAATAAACAATAAAGTGCCGTCTTCTTTGTTTGATGAAAATTTTCCGGATAGGGTGCTCAAGACTTCGGTTCTGTTATCGCTGATTATAATAGCCGGTTCACTATCGTATATGTCTTTTGTGTTAACGACAAGCATTGCCATAGGATGTTTTATTAGCGTTGCCTTGTTCAAGACGACCTGGTGGACGATACAATATGCGGTGCGGAAAAAGAGGGAGAAAATTAAGGGTTTTTTCCTCAAGATAAGTTTCTTGAAGTACTTTATCATAGGGGCGATGTTGCTTTCGGCCTGCTTATTTCTGGAGATTAATGTTGCCGCTATGTCGCTTGGTTTAAGCATCGTAGTGGCAGTAATTGTTATGAAGGTCGGAAGCAGAATATTGGTAAATTATCTGAATAGATCGGTCAGAGCATCAAATTTCAAGCACCAAACAACAAATAAATTCTAAAATTTTAATTCAGTTCCTATTTGGTTCTGGTTTGTCCAGGTTAAAAATAAGAAAGGGGTGTAAGTTCCGTGTCAACAAGTGGTGGAAGCGAAAGCACAACAGAATTACCATCGTTTGTGGATTTGTTGCCCGTTGATGCCCATACCCAGTTTTTGGGGTTAACGAAGCACGAGTTGGTGCCCATAATTATGTCTGCAACAGTAATTATCTTTTTGGGCATATTTTCTATTGTTGCCACAAGAAGGTTGCAGAAAGTGCCTGGCAGGCTTCAGGCGCTGCTTGAGCTTATAGTAGAAGGGCTTGAAAATTTTACCAAATCACAGATGGGGCGTGTTGCAGAACGATTTGCCCCATTTATAGGGACATTCTTTATATATATCTTTACTATGAATATGATGGGGCAGATACCCCTCTTTCACTCGCCCACGAGTAATTTAAATACAACGATTGCCCTGACATTAATCGTTTTCTTTGTTACCCAATATCAGGGTATAAAGAATAATGGTATCTTTGGTTATCTCAAGCACATGGTTGGTAAACCGGTCTGGCTTGCCCCGCTCACCTTCCCTTTGCATATAATGCAGGAGGTGCTTTCACGTCCGTTGTCGCTTTCCATGCGTCTCTTTGGTAATATTATGGGAGAAGATACGGTCATTGCCATATTTATTGGGTTCTCCCCGTTTTTGTTTGGGCTTATTCCTATTCCGATACACCTGCCCATGGTCTTTCTTGCCTTGCTTGGAAGCACCATTCAGGCTATGATCTTTTCTCTGCTGGCAAGCTTTTATATCGCAGGCGCCATAGGAGTGCATGATGAAGAAGAGGAGCATCATCATTCAAAATAAATGAAAAATTGCTTTGGTAAGATGGTTTTTAATATTTATTATGGAGGTAAATTGAAAAGAATGTAACTACATCATTTTTTTAATTTTTGCAGGGAGGGGAGAAAAAGATGAACTATTTTGCAGCAATAGCAATAGCCGTGGCATTAATATCGATTGCAGCATTTGGTTGTGGTTTAGGGCAGGGCAGGGTGGTTAGTAGTGCGGTTGAAGCTATGGCCAGACAGCCGTCAATGGCTGCAAAGATACAGCTTGCCATGATCATCGGTCTCGCATTTATCGAATCACTGACGATTTATTCATTGATGTTATCTTTCATTTTGCTTGGCAAACTCCCGCCAACAAAAGATGTGCTTGAGCTGTTTAAGCAAGCTCCAAAGCAGGAAGTTCTCTCTTCATCGGGTGAGTTTGGGCGGCCTCTTGCGAAAAATTAAATGATGAATGATAATAGTTACTTAAATGTATAGGAATTTTCATTTTATTTATGCGGTTTTTAGGGTATCTTTTCATGTAGGTTGGGTGAAGCAAAGCGCACCCAACAAAACGGTTTGAATCAATCTAATGGCTTTGATGGGTTCGCTTCGCTTCACCCATCCTTATATGTTAATTTAACATTGTGTTAGCGGGTGCAATTGTGCACCTAATAAAAAAAAGGTAATTTGAAAGGAGGATGTAGGCGTGATTTATTTTGCAGGATTGGCAATAGCTGTTGCTTTTATAGCAGTTGCAGCATGTGGTTGTGGTGTAGGACAAGGTATTGCTGTATATGGCGCTACCACCAGCATGGCCAGGCAGCCTGAAATGGCCGGGAAAATCCAGCTCGTTATGTTTATTGGTCTGGCATTCATCGAATCGTTAACAATTTATTCCTTGATGATGTCCTTTATTTTGTTGGGGAAACTGCCCAAGACAGAGGGTATCCTTGAGGTAATTCAGCACGCTGTTAAATAGGCGTGGGAGGGGACTTGATTGGATATCTTAGATAGCCTGGGTGTTAATATTAAGGCCATTATTATTCAGGCAGTTGGTTTTCTCATACTGCTTTTTATCCTCAAGAAATATCTTTTTGGCAAGATATCTGCCATGATAAAAGAGCGATCTGAAGGGGTAAAAAAAGTATATACAAAAGTTGAAAATGATAGGGCAGAAGCTGAGCGACTCAAAATAGAATATCATAAGAAAATCTCTGAGGCTGAAGCCGAGGCTGTGAGAAGGATTCAGGATGCCGTAAACGAAGGGAGTCGTATTAGCGAAGAAATAATGAAGCGTGCCAAAGAAGAGATTGAATTGATGAAGGTAAAGGCGAAGGAGGGGATCGATCAGGAAAGGAAAAAGGCGCTGGCTGAAATAAGGAATCAGGTCGTGACGCTCTCTCTTTTAGCCTCTTCCAGGCTCATTCGGCAATCTATTAGTTCACAGACGGCTGAAAAGCTAGTCGATGACTTTATTGAAGAAATAGGGGAATTGCGTGTTAGATAAAAGCGTTGCAATTACATTTGTTAATGCCCTGCTGGAAGTGGCTGCAAAAAAAGGGCTGTTTGAACAAATTGAAAAAGATTTGGCATTGGTCAGTGATGTGATTACAAAACACGGGGACATTAAAAAGATCCTGTTTCATCCATCGATTACCCGGAACGAGAAGAAGCAGTTGATCAAGAAGGTTTTTGGCGCGTCGACTTCCGATCTCATGACGAACTTTTTGAATTTACTTGTGGATCGAAGAAAGGAAGGGATATTGGAGTTTCTTCCCGCAATCCACAAAGAAACAGTTGATAGTAATAAAGGTGTCATCAAAGCCAGGGTAACGACAGTAGCTCCTTTAACGGAAAACCAGATGAACGGCCTTAAGAAGCACCTGGATAAGCTTACCGGTAAGAAGGTGGAGATAGAGGTTGTTCAAGACCCGCAGATTTTGGGAGGGATTATGATACGAGTCGGCAACACGATGGTAGATGGCAGCATTGCGGGCAGACTAAAAAATCTCAGAACCAGGCTGTTGGAATTGCGAACGGCATAATTTAGCGAGGCAATGCCTCTGAATGATGAAAAAAACAGATGCAAAATGAAAAGTGCAAATTCAAAAAAATTTGCGTTTTGACATTTTCATTTTAATTAAGCGGGTTATACGATGTATGGCATAGAGAATCCCCCTCCCCCTGTCCCCCTCAGCGAGGGGGATAAAGGGGGATGGGGCTAGGGGGTTGTAAAATAACCCAGGAAATACACAACCCCCTGAATCCCCCTTTTTTAATGGGGACTTAAACGAAATAACTTGAACAGGAGTAAGGGATATGTCACTAGGTGATATTACTTCAATTATCAAAAAAGAAATTGAAGGTTACGAAGAAAAATTAAAGTTGGAAAACGTGGGACACGTTATGCAGGTTGGTGATGGTGTTGCGCGTATTTATGGTCTGGACGATTGCATGTCCAATGAATTGCTGGAATTTCCCGACAATGTATACGGCATAGCTATGAACCTGGAAGAAGACAACGTCGGTGCGATCCTGCTGGGTTCTGATGCCAAGATTAAGGAAGGTGATATCGTAAAAACTACAGGTAAAATTGTGCAGGTGCCTGTGGGTAAGGCTTTATTGGGCCGCGTTGTGAATGCGTTGGGTCAGCCTATTGATGGGAAAGGGCCAATTGCTACTGATGATTTCAGGTCTATTGAAGGTTCTTCCCCCAACGTAGTTGAAAGACAACCTGTGAAAGAGCCGCTGCAGACTGGTATCAAGTCAATAGATGCCATGATACCGATTGGAAGAGGCCAGCGTGAACTTATTATCGGTGACCGGCAAACGGGTAAAACTGCTATTCTCGTAGATACCATTATTAACCAGCGCGAGTCTGGAGTTTATTGCATTTATGTGGCGATCGGGCAGAAGATGTCCACCGTTGCAGACGTTGTAAAGACTCTGGAAGATAGCAAGGCAATGGATAACAGCATTGTTGTAGTAGCTTCTGCTTCTGACCCTGCACCATTGCAATATATTGCGCCTTATGCCGCGTGTGCTATGGGTGAGTATTTCAGGGATAACGGTATGCATGCCGTGATTATGTATGACGATTTGTATAAACACGCCATAGCTTATCGCCAGATTTCATTGCTCTTGCGACGTCCGCCCGGTCGCGAGGCGTTTCCGGGAGATATTTTCAACCTCCACTCGCGTCTTTTGGAAAGGGCAGCCAAACTAAGTAGCGAACTCGGTGGGGGTTCGCTGACAGCCCTTCCCGTGGTAGAAACACAAGGTGGCGATTATTCGGCATACATTCCGACGAACGTTATTTCTATCACTGACGGGCAGATCTATTTGGAGAGTGATTTGTTTAACGCCGGTATCAGACCTGCAATTTCCGTAGGGTTGTCGGTATCCAGGGTGGGTGGAAACGCCCAGATTCCTGCCATGAAGAAGGTTGCAGGTATGTTGCGGTTAACCCTGGCTCAGTATCGGGAATTAGCCTCCTTTGCCCAGTTCGGATCTGAATTGGACAAATTTACCCAGTCACAGTTATCTAAGGGTGAGCGACTTGTAGAACTTTTAAAACAGCCTCAATATGCCCCCGTTCCTGTGGAAGAACAGGTTATGTCAATCTTTGCCGGGATAAATGGATATTTGGATGATGTTTCAGTAGACAAAGTCAAGACCTTTGACAGGGAATTCCTGAAATTTATGAGGGAAAAGTATGCTTCCATCGGGATGGAGATTAAAGAGAAGAAAAAACTCGATCAGGAAGTGACTCATAAGTTAGAGAATGCAATCAAGGAATTCAAACAAACCTTTGCAAAGAAAGGTTAAGGAATGCTGAGCACACGAGAAATTAAACAACGCATACGAAGTATTACCAGTATCAAGCAAATTACCCGCGCCATGGAAATGGTGGCGGCAAGCAGGTTAAAAAAGGTGGAATCGAGGGTTTTGGCATCACGGGCGTATACTGACAGGATGCATCAGATGTTAAGTCACCTGGTTTCTTCATCATCATTAGAAACGGCACATCCTTGTTTAGTGGAAAGGGCGCATGAAATTCCGGTGATAAAGATTATTCTGATTACAGCGGATAAGGGACTCTGCGGCGCTTATAATAACAATATAATCAAGAAGGTAGTAAAATTTGCTGAGGAACATGCCGACAAAACGATCAGGTTGGTCCATATAGGTAAAAAAGGAAACCTGTATTTTTCTAAAGCAGGTTACTCAATAGAAAAGTACTTTCCGGAAAATGTGGAAAAGTTTGGATACTCTCAGGTGAAGACATTGGCCTCTCATTTATTTAAAGGATATGAGGCTGGAGAGTTTGGACAATTATATGTATTCTTTACGAAATTTCATACGGTGATGCAATCTTTTCCATCACATATCCAATTGTTGCCGGTAGAAAAGGGTGCTTTTGAGACAAAAGAGAAACTCCATCGTGAGTATATCTTTGAACCTTCAGCAGACCAGATAATTGAACACCTTTTGCCTAAATATATAGAAACCCAGCTCTATCAGTGTATTCTGGAGTCATTGACATCTGAATATGCCGCCAGACGGGTGGCAATGATTGCAGCGACCGAAAACGCCGGCGAAATGATTGATGAATTGACTCATACTTATAACAAAGCGCGACAGGAAGCTATCACCAAGGAGTTGTTAGAAGTTGTCTCAGGCGCCGAGGCGTTGGTACGATAAAGTTTCGTAATGGTAAAAACAGTATTGTTGTGGAGCGTATATGTGGAAACCAAATAAACCGAACTAAATAAAGTGGTTTCTAAATTCTCAACGAATAAATAATAGTTAGTTCAAAAAGAAGGAAGGAGTAAAGCCTTTGGCTGCGAAAAAAAGAGAAAATAAAGGAGCAATTGCACAGGTGATTGGTCCCGTAGTAGACGTGCGATTTACCCCGGGAAGTCTTCCTGCCATAAAAAATGCGATTAGTATAAAAGACCCGCAAAGGAAAATTTCTATCATTGCAGAAGTTGCACACCACCTGGGGAACGATACCGTCCGCTGTATTGCAATGTCCTCAACAGATGGGCTTGTTCGAGGCACAGAAGCAATAGATACAGGTGCGCCAATAACCGTACCTGTGGGGAAAGAGGTATTAGGAAGGGTGTTTAATCTGTTAGGCGACCCTATCGATAAGCTGGGAGATGTAAAAACCACGAACCGTCTTTCTATCCATCGTCCTTCACCAGCATTTGATGAAAGAGAGACGACGACGACGGTGTTGGAAACAGGTCTTAAGGTCATTGATTTGCTTGCACCTTTTGCTCGTGGTGGAAAAATCGGTTTGTTCGGTGGTGCAGGGGTAGGAAAGACCGTGCTGATTATGGAACTTATCAGAAGTATCGCTACCGAACATGGAGGTTATTCTGCATTTGCAGGTGTTGGTGAAAGGACCCGTGAGGGAAATGATCTGTGGCTTGAAATGAAGGAATCGGGTGTTATCGATAAGACTGTGCTGGTCTTTGGTCAGATGAACGAGCCTCCCGGAGCCAGGCTCAGGATTGCGTTAACAGGTCTGACCATGGCAGAATATTTCAGGGATACAGAAGGACAGGACGTCCTTTTGTTCATTGACAATATCTTCCGGTTTGTGCAGGCGGGTTCTGAGGTATCGGCGCTTTTAGGCCGTATGCCTTCTGCCGTTGGTTATCAACCAACATTAGCAACTGAGATGGGCGATTTGCAGGAACGGATTACAACAACCAAGAAGGGTTCGATTACATCCTTGCAGGCTGTTTACGTGCCTGCTGATGATTTTACCGATCCTGCGCCGGTAACCACATTCCCTCACCTGGATGCTACGATAGCGTTATCCCGTCAAATTGCCGAGCTTGGTATCTATCCTGCAGTCGATCCACTGCGGTCGACATCCAGGATACTTGACCCAAGAATTGTCGGACAGGAACATTATGAAGTAGCAAGAGAAGTACAGAGGATATTGCAGCGTTACAAAGAACTTCAAGACTTTATTGCCATTCTTGGTATGGAAGAACTCTCGGAAGAGGACAAGGTATTGGTTGGTAGAGCAAGAAGGTTACAGAGGTTCTTGTCACAGCCATTCTTTGTCGCCGAACAGTTTACAGGAACTAAAGGAAAGTATGTGCCTTTAAAGGAAACCATCAGGGCGTTTAAGGAAGTAGTCGAAGGTAAACATGACAATCTGCCAGAACAGGCCTTCTACATGGTGGGTGGTATTGAAGAGGTAGTGGAAAAAGCAAAGCAGATGGGTGGATAATCATGGCAAAAACATTTAACTTTGAGATCGTTACACCAGTGAGAGTTGTTTACAATGGAGTCGTCCAGGGCATTTCTGCTGATGGGACTGAAGGGGCGTTTGGCGTTCTTGCCGACCATGCACCACTGATTACAGAATTGAAGACAGGTATTATAATGGCTGAAGATCCGAGTGGTAAAACAATGCACTTTGCGATTGAAGGGGGATTTTTAGAGGTCGTGGCAAATAATGTCGTTGTGCTGACCGATACATGTATAAAAGAGGGCGAGGTGAATATCGAAAAGGCACGTGCTGAAAAAGATGCAGCAGAAAAGGCGCTAACAAAGGTGGGAAGCGCCCAAGAGAAAGAAAAGGCACAGGCTGCCCTTAAACTGGCCAATACGTGGTTAAAGCTGGCAAACGTACATTAGTTGTAATTGCGCATAGTATATAAAATACAATCCCCCTGGTTTTATTCTAAAATGAGATCAGGGGGATTTTTGCTTTTTTGTTGACCATGAAATTTTTACAAGGTATGGTATAATCAAAATGATTAGTTTTCGTATAAATTTCAAGGAGGCTCATTATGCAAACAGCCATTAAATTCAATTATCAAGACTATCTCCAGCTTCCTGAAGATAAGCGATACGAAATTATTGATGGAGACCTATTTATGGTGCCTTCCCCGAATGAACGACATCAGCATATCCTGTCTAATATTTTCTATGTTCTTTTTGATTATGTAAGAAAAAATAAACTGGGTGCTGTTTATTGCGCACCTTTTGATATCCTCTTTTCAGAGGAAGATATTGTCCAACCTGATATTATTTTCGTTTCCAGTGAAAATGCAAAAATTATTACAAAGGATAATATCAAAGGTGCACCCGACCTGCTTGTTGAAATACTGTCGCCTTCCACGTCAAAGCGGGATATTGGGATTAAGAAGAAATTGTATGCAAGACATGGTGTGCGAGAATACTGGATTGCCGATCCTGAATGTGAAATGATTGATGTGTTTAGGCTGAAAGGTCGGGAATTTGAAAGTAAACGGTACGGTGTACAAGACTGTCTGAGTTCTAGTGTGATTAAAGATCTGACTATCGAAGTGAAGGAAATTTTTGTTTAGTGATATTTAGGGTAATAATTCACCGCAAAGACGCAGAGGACGCAAAGCTGGATTGAAGGCGGGAACTTGGGAGGTTGAGAACCTGTGAAGTTTTGAATTTTCTCAACCTCACAGCTCTTAACTTCCCAATTTCTGCTGTTTGCGCCTTTGCTGTGAGCTAAAGGTTACTATTTATGGCAATACTTATTACTGGTGGTGCTGGATTCATCGGAAGTCACTTTACCCGCCGTATGGTTAATCAGGGCAGGCGGGTGGTGGTGCTTGATAAGTTGACCTATGCGGGAAATCTCGAAAACCTGAAGGACATTACAGAACATCCCAAAACGTCTCAATTATTCAAGTTTTACAAGGGTGATATCTGTGAGCAGGGGTTGGTGGAACGCATTCTGTCGGAAGAAAGCATTGATACAATAGTCAACTTTGCCGCTGAATCACATGTTGACCGGAGCATTTCCAGCGCAAGCACCTTTATTGATACCGATATGAAAGGCGTCTTTGTTTTGCTGGAGGCTTCGCGGCGGTTTCCGGTAAAAAAATTTATTCAGATATCTACGGATGAAGTTTACGGCACAGCCCATCATGACACCTTTAAGGAAACGGATGCCTTAAACCCAAGTAATCCATATTCCGCCAGTAAGGCCGGTGGAGACAGACTGGCTTATGCGTACTGGGTGACTTATAAATTGCCGGTTATTATTACGCGGGCATCCAACAACTACGGTTCATATCAGTATCCGGAGAAATTCATTCCACTCTTTATTACAAATGCATTGGAAGACAAAAAGCTGCCGCTGTATGGTGATGGAAAACAGGCGCGAGACTGGATACATGTTGATGACCATTGTGAGGCTATTGATTTTCTCATAACTCACGGGAAGAACGGTGAGGTGTATAATATCGGAGGTGGTAATGAGCGGTGTAATATCGATACGGCATGTTTTATCCTGGAGGAACTCAAGAAGCCTGGAATGTTGATAGAACATGTGAAAGACAGGGAAGGTCATGACAGACGCTATGCCTTGGATTGTACCAAGTTGATGTCTCTGGGCTGGAAACCAAAAATAAGGTTTGGAAATGGCCTTAAGGATACGGTAAAATGGTACATTAATAACCAGTCATGGTGGAAACGAATAAAGAGCGGTGAGTTTATGGAATATTACAAGAATCAATATAGTCACCGTTTTGCAGATACTAAATTATAAAATCATGAGAGACCCATTGGTTAGAAAGGAATGTGCGTTATGTTAAATGTGATAACATTAGAAAATAGAAGATGGGTTATAAACTTACAGGAAAAGGCCAGAAAGTTATTAAAGACTGTTTATGATTTTAAGGAAACGCACAAATCGCATTTTATGAATTGTGCCGTTGTTTATATGTCGGTAAAGATTGGGCTTATTCTTCTTGCCAGCTTTACGTCGATGGCATTATTAATAGGCTATGTAAGTCAATGCATTGCCATCGAGATGTCAAAGACTAAGGCGCTCCTTCTGGCATCTCCTTTAACTCTTATCGTCATGCTAAAGTTGTATTTTATTTTTAAAATGCTGATGACGTACGAAAGATCACGGGTGATAATTAGATCAGTTATCAGTGTAATATGGTCGAAGAGTAGAGAGGGAATACAGCGGGTTGAAGGAACATTTCCCGCGCCGACACTTTCTCTTGAAAAGGCTAAGAATCGTTAAATCATGATGTAAGAAATGGTACACATGACATAGGGCTTTATGATAAAACAGATAAGCCGATTAACAAATACAATAAAAGGGAGCGCCTTAAAAAGTGCTCCCTTTTTTGTTTCTATTTTTCGTAGATTGTTTTGCGCTAAATAGTGTTTTTTGCAAACGAGGAATACATGATAAAAAAATGTTTTTGCTTCGTGTTTGCTGTTGTTCTTATAGGGAGTAAACTCGTTTTTGGTTTTTCTGGTGGGCCGCCTGCAGAACGGACAGGGAATCCAGGAGAAATCTGTGGCGATGACACGTGTGCCTCCACCTGTCATACCAGTTTTGCTGTGAATGCCGGGTCGGCTCAGTTCTCAATAAGTTTGCCTTCTTCTGAATATAAACCTGGTCAAACTTTAGACATTACCATTGAATTTACTAATACCTCAACAGCGATACATGGATTTGAGATTACGGCTGTGGATGCCTCGAATAATAAAGTCGGTACTTTTGCCAGTAAAGATGATACGGCTCAAACAGCGCCTTATGATAATCTTTATGCTGCACATACCAAAGTTGGTACAGGAGAGAGCCAGTGGACAGTTCAATGGACTGCTCCAACGGTAAGCGTTTCAGGCCCAATTACCTTTTACGCAGCAGGAAATGAGGCAAATGGTAATAGTGCAAGCAGCGGGGATTATATTTACACCGATACGGCCACTATCTCATTGGCAACTGAATGCGTGCCATCCACATTAAAGATCAAGCCCAAAAAAGTGGTGCTAAAACGTGGGAAGAGCACTGACGTTACTGTAACAGTGAAGAGTGAAAACAATGAACCTTGTGCTAACCATACGGTTTATGCGTCTGCTGTAAATAAAAAAGTCTCCGTCGATGAAAGCGCAGAAACAAATGAGAATGGCAAGGCGAAATTTACAATAACTGCAGGGGACGAAAAGGGGAAGGACGTTATTACCTTTCGCACACAAAATAATGATACTGAGATTACAAAAGATATTAACGTGATAATTAAATAATGCAACGCAGTATAACTGCAAAATAGTAAAAATTGGATATATGTGTTGAGTGACAGGTGACGAGTGATGCTTCTCTCGACACGCGCTTTTCGCCACACGTCACTCTTTTAGAAAAGTCTATGAATAAAATAAAAAGTAACCCAAAAATCCTTCATTCCGCAGGAATTGTTTTTTTATTCACGTTGCTGATAAGCTGCATTTGCCCAAAAATAGCGGTATCACAGGTGACGTTTACTGATATTACTAGCTCGGCGAATGTCGGCAATAATTCCCGTGGACTGGGCGCTGCTTGGGGTGATTATAATAATGATGGATTTTTAGATTTATACGTTTCTAATTACAACGATGTAAATGTCCTTTACAAGAATAACAAAGATGGGACATTTTCCAATGTCGGAAGCAGTGCAGGAGTGGATGATGACAGCACCGGTGTCGATATTGTCTGGGGAGATTATAACAACGATGGGTTTCTCGACCTTTATCTGGTTAATGATGTAGGCGCCGGCTATGGGGCAAAGAATCTCTTGTACAGGAATAACGGTGACGATACCTTTACCAATGTTGCCGATGAAGCAGGGGTAAGCAGCAGGGGATATGGTCTCTGTGCCGCCTGGGCGGATTATGACAAAGATGGTTTTTTGGATCTTTATGTGACCAATAACGCTCATACGATCTTTTGCTACGGCCAGTCAAATAAATTATATAGAAACAAAGGCGATGGTACGTTTGATGATGTCACAGAAACAGCCGGGGTGGGGGAAAAAGGAAATAGTATGGGCGTGGCATGGTGCGATTATGACAACGACGGCGATCAGGACTTTTGTGTGCTAAACTTTGCCAGTCCATTCCTGGATGATCCCGAAGGGAATCCCAGTGTCTTGTATCATAATAATAACGGCATCTTTACCGATGTTGCTTCTTCGTCCGGGATAGAACATACCGATGGAGGCCATGGTGTGGCGTGGGGTGATTATGATAATGACGGAGATATGGACTTCTACATTGCTAACAATAGCGCTATACTCTCAACATCGCCCCCAAGGTCTTCTTTGGGGAAGAACGTCCTCTATCGGAATAATAATGATGGTACATTTACCGATGTAACTGATGAAGCTGGAGTAGGCAGTACACTGACGAGCACCGAGGTTACCTGGGTTGACTACGATAATGATGGAGACCTTGATTTGCATGTGGTCAATGGGGGGATTCAGGGAAATCAGAGCAGCATACTTTATGAAAACAACGGTGACGGTACATTTTCTGATATTGCGGGTACCGCCGGTATTCAGAACACTGGGCCAGGAGAGGGCGCAACCTGGGGTGACTATGATAATGATGGAGATATGGATCTCTACGTCGTTAATTACAATCAGTCGAATAAATTGTATAGAAATAATGGCAACAGCAACCATTGGATTATCATCAAGCCTGTGGGTACGACGAGCAATAGGGCTGGAATTGGTGCAAGAATCGAGGTGACAGTGGGCACAAGCACGCAAATCAGGGAGGTGGACGGCGGTTCTGGTTTTTGCTCGCAGGATAGCTTATGGGTACACTTTGGTTTAGGTAGTGATGAGAAAATTGATACACTGAAGATCAAGTGGCCAGGCGGAAAGGTGCAGACATTATCTGATGTTGCGGTCGACCAAATACGAACAATTACCGAGGAATAAAGTTCATCAAGCCACACTGTAAATAGAGTGTTTTTATTTTAATTGTATAGGAATATTCATTTTATTTATGCGGATCAGGAGATAGTTGTAAAATAACCCCGGGGAAAACACAGCCCCCTGATACTCCCTTTTCTAAGGGGGATTAACTCGAGAATTCATATTATACTCTTTATACTCTTAGATGAAACATGGCTTATTCATCATAATCTTATTAATTCTGTGCGGTAATACTGCATACGGTTTTCTTTCTGGTCCTATTGCAGGCCGTACAGGCGCGCCCAACGATATCTGTAATGATTTGACCTGTAATGTAACTCCATGTCATGATAGTTACGGTTTAAATACAGGCAAGGCAGCATTTTCAATAATAGCGCCTTCTACGTACGAAAAGGGCAAGACAACAAATATCGTTGTTAAATTTGTTAATTCTAACACTTCTCTCCATGGCTTTGAAATAACGGCCATGGATACGACCAACACCAAAGTAGGCACATTTACGAGCACAGACGATACTACACAAACAGAATCTTACCTGAATCAATATGCCGCTCACACGACCATAGGCACGGCAGAATCAAGCTGGACGGTACAATGGTCAGCGCCTTCGGAGAACGTATCTGGCCCAATTACCTTTTATGCGGCTGGGAACGAGGCAAACGGTAACAGTTTAAGTAGCGGGGATTATATTTACACCGATACAGCCACCATCTCATTGGCAGCCGAATGCACGCCATTCACATTAAAGGTGAAGCCGAAAAAATTAGTAATAAAAAGTAGAAAGAGCGCCGTTGTTACCGTCACGGTGAAAGGTGAAAATAACGAGCCATGTGCAAACTATACGGTATATGCCTTTACAGAACAGAAGAAGGTCTCACTTGAAGAAAGCCTGGAAACAAACGAAAATGGTAAGGCGAAATTTACTATAGTTGCTGGAGATGGGAAGGGGAAGGATGTCATTACCTTTAGTACACAAGATAGCAATGCTGAGCTTACAAAAGATATTAGCGTGATAATTAAGTA
>JACRII010000026.1 GCA_016235875.1 Planctomycetota bacterium | reverse complement strand
GTTCCCGTGCTGTTTTGGATATTCAGTAAATTACAGCCGGTACAGGAGGTTTTCCCACGATAAATGTATCCTTACCGTTTTAAAATCACACTCATTATTTTCATTATATTTTTTATCGGTATCGTAGTTCGCCTCTTTCAGCTTCAAATCGTTGAAAGCAATAAATATAAAGGTATTTCCCAAAATCGCCGTATTGCTACGTATCCACTTGAGGCTACACGAGGGACTATCTTCGACAGAAACGGAAAGATCCTGGCAGTGGATCAACATACCTTTGACATTACTGTCCAATACAAAAATCTCCTTTATTATTACATTCGTGATAACAATGCAGTTTCACGCATTGCCGGAATGAAGGCGCACAAAAATGCAAAAAAAACGTGTGGTGAATGCCACGAAAATCAGGACGCATGGGTAAAAAAATTATCCCAATTGTTAGGAATTCCACAGAACAAGCTGTTGAGCCATGCAAAACAAGTCGTTGAAAAAGTGGAAAGGCTCAAGCAAAACGTGGAGCAAAAATCTGGACGGATAACTCGTATCAAGGAGGAAGCGGACTATTATCCTATAGCTTCTGATGTTGCATGGGAAAAGGTTATTCAAATAGAGATTAATCAAAACAGTTATCCTGGCATACGCGTCACTCCCAGACCAAAAAGGATTTACCCCGAGCAGGGACTGGCGTCGCACATCCTGGGGTATATGAGCAAGCTGAATGAGGAAGAATGGGAGGCCTATAGTGACAAGTGGAATAATTTTATTTTGAGTTCCCATATTACAGGTACTGACACTACGCCATTGCTCTACGATGGGTATGCCGAAAACGATACCATAGGAAGGTCTGGGGTTGAGTTACAATATGAAGACGAATTACATGGTGAGCGTGGTAAACGGTTTGAAGAAATTACCTGTAAAAATACCCAGGTTGAAAAAGTAATATTGGAAAGACCCCCGGTTTCTGGAAATGACCTCTATTTGACCCTTGATAGTCAAATTCAGGCTTATGCAGAAAAATCGCTGGGTACAAACCTGGGGACAATTATCGTTATGGATCCATGGACGGGCGAAATACTTGCCATGGTCAGCTACCCGCGTTTTAATCCCAATGATGTGAATGAAGATTTTAGCAAGCTTATCAAACACCCTTCCAAACCCTTCCTCAATAGAGCCATACAAGGCGCCTTGCCTCCGGGGTCTATTTTTAAGATTGTCACGGCGACTGCCGCCCTGAGCACAAATCGTATAGATACCCAGACCACGTATGAGTGTCATGGCTATACTAATTACAAAAATATCATTTTTAAATGCTGGTCGGAATACGGACACGGACTGGTTGCCATACATGACGCCATACCCTATTCGTGCAATGTCTTCTTCTTTGAAACGGCAAAGATTTTAGGTGGAGATTCGTTATACACATGGGCAAAGAATTTTGGCATTGGTGAGAAGACAGGCATCGATCTTCCGCACGAAAGAAGCGGAAACATGCCCAAAATGATGAACACGGCAACCACCATGAACGTCGCCATCGGACAGGGTGCATTGCTTACCACGCCGCTTCAGTTGTGCCAGGTGTATGCTGCGGTGGCAAATGGCGGGACGTTAGTCCAGCCCCATTTACTATTAAAACTCACCAATGGCCAGGGAGAAGTTGTTCGTTTGTTTAAACCGGAAAAGAAACAAAAAATTCCCATACAGCCTGCTACGCTGGATATTTTACGCATGGCGCTTCAGGACGTGGTAATTCGAGGCACGGCCAAGAATGCGGGATTAGAGGCTTACAAGGTTGCCGGTAAAACAGGCACCGCTGAGACCGGGCGTCAGAAAGACAACCATGCCTGGTTTGTCGGTTACACCCCGTATGACAGCCCGCGATACTGTTTTGTCATCCTTGTCGAACATACACCGGGTCATGGGGCAGAGATCGCAGGACCTATTGCCAAAGAACTCATGTCGTATTTATTCCCGGAATTAAATCCAGCGTCATAGTACCTTGTTTTTTGTTGGTTTACTTGTTCTCACGCGGAGCGTAGGAAAGAGTAGAAAAATTTTGAATGACAAAGAAAAAAATATGACAAAAAACAATAACAAGGTATCCCTGTATCAGTCGCCTATTTATCTCTTTGTTATACTTGCCATCTCTGTGATTGTTGCAGAGATGCAGATAATGATCTGCTTCCATTTTCTTCCAGCTTTCCCCGTGGTAATTGGTGCAGTTATCGACTCGCTTCTGTTGTTTATACTACTCTTACCGATCATCTATTTCTTTGTTTTTCGCCCTTTAAAGTTACACATTAGTAAAAGAGAAGAGACCGAAACGGCATTAAGGTTTGCAAATGAACAACTGCAATGCAACATCACCAATCTCAAACAAACCGAGGAGAAGCTAAGGCATCTTAATACCATTCTGATATCACTCAGAAAAGTAAACGAGGCACTGTTGACATGCAAAGAAGAAAGCCACCTTTTCGGTAAGATTTGTGATTCTATTTTACATGTGGGATTTATTAAGTTTGTTTGGATTGGGGTGATTGAGAAAGGAAGTTCCGAAGTAAAGCTGGTCGCCCAGAAAGGATTTGAAGATGTGTTTATATCCTCTATTAACATTGATTTAAAAGATGTTTCGTCTCATCTCGATCCGATTGGTAAGGCTATTCATACGGGCGAACCCGTTGATTTGCTGGATATAGAACGTGATTCTATAAAGGAACCACGGAAAGATGAGGCAATGAAAAGGGGGTATGCCTCCAGCGTAGCTATACCAGTGAAGGATGGTGGAGAAGTGGTAGGCGTTCTCAGCGTATGTTCTGACAAAAAATATGCCTTTGGTAAGGAAGAAATGGAGTATCTCATGGAGGTGGCAAATGACATTGCCGTTGGAGTAAAATCTTTGTGGCTGGAGAAAGATTTGAAACGAAGTATTGGAAATTTACAAAGAACACTCAACACAACAATCGAAGCTATATCCTTAATGGGGGAGATGAGAGATCCTTACACAGCCGGGCATGAAAGGCGTGTGGCCCAACTTGCCTGTGCTATTGCAAAGGAGATCGGTATGACAGAGGATCAGATTGAAGGTATTCGTGTATGTGCCTTTCTTCACGATATAGGCAAGATAGTTGTACCATCTGAGATACTCAGCAAGCCGTCCCAGTTAAATGAGTATGAATATGGCATTGTTAAAAGTCATCCCAGGGTTGGCTATGACATATTAAAAAGGCTGGAATTTCCATGGCCAGTTGCTCAGATCGTACTTCAACATCACGAGATGGTAAATGGTTCAGGTTACCCGATGGGACTTAAAGGAGAAGCGATTGGTTTTGAGGCGAGAATATTGGCAGTCGCTGATGTGGTTGAGGCTATGTCCGGTCATCGACCGTATCGGGCGGCGCTTGGTATAGATAAGGCACTGGATGAAATCTCACGGAATAAGGAAGTCCTTTACGATGCTAAGGTGGTAGATGCCTGCATGCGGCTTTTTATGGAGAAGGGATTTCGGTTTGAGGCGTTGGGTTGAGCAGGCAGACTGGGTCAAATGGACCTTCTTGTTTTAAAACTGGGGAATAAACTTTATAAATCACCCATTTTATTCTCATTTTATTGCTTTTCAACCCTTAAAGTGGGGAAGAAATATCTCGAAATAGAGTAAAATTGTTCATTTGACCCAGTCTGAGGGCGAAACCCAACAGTCTAACTAGATGTTCAGGAATTTCAAAGTTGCAGTTGTAGCGCGAACTTTAGTTCGCATAGTTTCTTACCAAAAAAATTTTTACATTTTCGGTAAAAAGTGTAGCGCTGACCCTCGTGGTCGGTTCATAGCGGGGGAAGGAATCCCTGCGCTACGCAGGCCGATGTTTTTGTAATGTTTACAAATATACAATGTAAAAATTACATAATTTTAGTTTCAATGATGGTTTTATACAACTGAAGCGATAATTAGTATACTATTATCTTTATACAACAATTATACTTACAGCAATTACCCACCAGTCATATAGCTTCGGCACGTCCATTGCTTCTCTTTTCACTTGCAGATAAGATATGATTATTTGCAATACGCTACAAATTTTTCTATAATTGTGACTAAGATGAAAATTCCTATACAATTTAAATTATCGCTTAAAGAGAAGGCATTCATAGGGGTTGTTGCTATCCTTATTCCCATTCTTATTACGTTCGTTCTGATTTACTCCAAAAACAAGGTATATTTGAAGAACCGCGTCCTTGACACCTTGACGGTTATTGCCGAGGCTTATGAGGGGCAGGTCTATCAATTCCTGGAAAAGGCAAAAATACGCGCCCAGGATTTTGCCAGCGACGGTTTTATCAGAACCCATCTGCAAAAAGCAATTCATAGCAATACATCTACCAGTAATAAACTTAATAAACACCTCGTTAAGAACAAGCTTTCCCTCGACAAGACAATTAATACCATCAATATCCTCTCTCTGGAAGGGCGGGTGGTAGCTTCTACAAATAATGCTGAAATGGGAAGGGATTTGTCCAAAGAGGTCTGTTTTGAAGAGGGCAAGAATGCCGTTACCATTGTGGAAAACCGTACCGGACACATGGGGTTGCCTGAAATTAGCATCTCTACGCCTATTTTAACAAAGGAGACAGGCAGGCCGGTCGGTGTAATTGTCAACTATATCTTAATCTCAGAACTCAACAAGCTTTTAGTTGGAGAATATGTTAAGGAGTTAGGGGCAATTTCCTGGGGTAAAGGGAAAGGGGCATGGAAAACCCTGGAGGTTTACCTGGTCAATAGAGACAAGCTCATGATTACAAAATCTATATTTGTGAAGGATGCTATATTGAAGCAGATAGTTGATACACTGCCCGTCAATTTATGCCTGACATCAAGCGAAGAAATG
>JACRII010000189.1 GCA_016235875.1 Planctomycetota bacterium | reverse complement strand
ATGAAAATAGGAAACTTTTATGGTATTGGTTTAGGTCCAGGCGACCCTGAACTCCTCACATTAAAGGCGCTTCATACGATTCAAAAGGCAGATTGTATCTTCGTCCCAAAGTCTGATTCAAAAGAAGATAGCCTTGCGCTGGAGATTGTTAAGGATTATGTGAAAGGGAAAAGGGTAATTGAACAGATTTACCCTATGACAAAGGACAAACAGACCCTGAACGCCGCCTGGTTAAAAGCAGCGGAAGAGATCCATAATGAAGTGAAAAAAGGATACAACGCGGTTTATCTGACGCTGGGTGATCCCATGACCTTCAGTACTTATATCTATCTGCTACGCCATCTGAACACCATGTTGCCAGAAAAAGCCATCCACACGATTCCCGGCATTACTTCATACAATGCCGCTGCATGTGCAGCAAATTATTCTCTACTAACAGGAGACGAGAGGCTGGCTGTAATTCCAATCCCAAAGGATATCGCTGAATTGCGCCCTATTCTGGAATCTTTTGATACAGTTGTCATGATGAAAGTCGCTAAAAAGCTGGACGAAGTGATCCAATTACTTGAAGACATGAAACTTTCGGGAAATGCCTTGTTCGCCTCTTATATTGGTCAAAATGATGCCTATCTTACCTGTGACATCGTGTCACTGAAGGGCAGCGGAAGGGGTTACATGTCTGTTCTGATTGTGAAACGAAGGAAATGAGAATTTCAATGTATCCTTTACCAATTATGAATTTACATTCACTATGTATGGGTCTGACACGCCGGATTCGTGAAATGTAGCCATTTCATTCAATAATTTTACCGCCGCCTCCATCAGACCAATACCTATGGCAGCGCCAGTACCTTCGCCTAATCTCATGTTTAAATCTAATAATGGAGTTTTGTTTAACAGATTTAACATCGTCCTATGCCCCTTTTCAGCAGATACGTGGGAGGCTATGAGATATTTGTTTACCTTTGGCTCTATTGCATTGGCAATCAGGGCGCCTGCCGTTGAAATAAAGCCATCCAGCATTATTGGCATACGATAGCGTGCCGCACCTAAACATAAACCGGCAATTCCTCCAATCTCGTACCCACCGACCTTTGACAGCACATCTATCGGATCATTTGGATTCGGCTGATTCACAGCAATTGCCTTTTTTATTACACTGATTTTTCTTTGCAGCATCTCATCATCTAATCCCGTCCCACGACCCGTTGCCACGTCGACATCCATTTTGCCCATAACGGCAAGAATGGCGCTGCTTGGTGTAGTGTTTCCGATCCCCATGTCTCCCGTGCCAATAATATCCAATCCTTCTTCCAGTTCTTCTTCGATTAATTCAATACCAGCCTCTATAGACCGTACGGCCTCCTCTCTGGACATTGCAGGGCCCTTTGCCATATTTCTCGTGCCCAGACCAACCTTCTTTATTTTCAGACATTGTTTCGTTTCCAGGTGTGAAGCCACGCCGCAATCAACCACAATCACCTTTGCGCCAATATGACGGGCAAGGACGTTGATAGCTGCGCCGCCTGCCATAAAATTTTGCACCATTTGTTCCGTTACTTGCTGAGGAAAAACACTGACACCTTCCGCCACCACGCCGTGATCGCCTGCCATCGTAAATATCTTTTTATTTTGTATCTTGCAATTCACGTCTCCCTTTATAGAAGCATATATCGTCGCCAACTCTTCCATCCTTCCCAAACTACCGCTCGGTATGGCGAATGCCTTGAATTTATTTCTGATGTCTCCTTGTGCGTCGAGCACAACTTCTTCTATATGCCTTAAGGTATGTTTTAACAGTTTCATTTTTTACAGATTATAAATGTTGAAACAGGTAACAACTTTTACTATATTATACTTTGAAAAGAGGGATGAATTTTATATCTCTTACCAGCATAATTCAAGCAAATTCGACATGAAAGACCTAGTATACAAAATAGAACATGCCTTATTAAATAAGGGTTTAATTGATAAAGAACAACTAGATAAGGCCAAAGACGTCCAGGCAAAACAACATATTAAGCTTGAAGACGCACTCGTTAAACTTGGATTTCTGACCTATTCAGAAATAATCCAATTTTTCTCCTCACAATATGACTTACCGGTAATTGATCTTGATAAAGCCAATATTACACCTGAGATAATTAATCTAATACCCGTACAACTCGTAAAAAAACATCACATTGTGCCCGTATCAAAAGATAATGGTGTTATCACCATTGCGGTGAGTAGTCCACCGGATCTTGGGTTCATAGACAACATGCGTTTTATGTTCAACGCGGATTTCAAATGCGTTCTCACTACACCAGAAAACATAAAAAAGGCTATAAATAAATATTATGAGTTGGAACCGACGGAAACCGTAGACACCTTACTGAAAGAACTGAAGGTCCGCGAGTCTCCCGCAACTGCAGTGGAGATTGAACAAATAGAAAAGCCCCAAGTTGAGGCGAAAGGAATGGAAGACGAAGGGCCGATTATTCAACTCGTTTCTTTGATTATCAATAAGGCCATCGTCTCACGCGCCAGTGATATCCATGTGGAACCTCTCTCCAATAGATTACGCGTCCGGTACCGCATCGATGGCGTGTGTCAGGAGGCAGACGTGCTTCCGAAGCAATTACAGGACTCGGTTATTTCCAGAATCAAGATACTTGCCAATATCGATATTTCAGAAAAGAGGAGACCACAAGACGGACGCATTGGTATTAATCATCAAGGCAAGGATTTGGACATTCGTGTATCTTGTTTGCCATCTATTTACGGAGAAAGCGTTGTTATGCGTCTCCTTGAAAAATCGACTATACTGATGAACCTGAAGTATTTAGGATTTTATGAAAACGACTACAAACGGTTTCAATCTATTATCAAAAAACCCAATGGTATATTGCTCATTACCGGCCCCACCGGTAGTGGAAAAACAACCACACTATATGCCGCTATTAATGAACTTAACAAAGGTGATACAAAGATCATTACTGCAGAAGACCCTGTTGAATATACACTTCGTGGCATTAATCAATGTGAGGTAAATGATAAAATTGGTTTTAATTTCCCCACAATACTAAGAACCATGCTCCGTCAGGATCCAAATATTATCCTTGTTGGAGAAATCCGTGATGCAGAAACTGCGGATACCGCTATTGCCGCCGCCCTGACAGGACATCTTGTTCTCAGTACCCTTCATACCAATGATGCCCCTTCCGCTGTTACAAGATTAATAGATATGGGTATAAAACCCTTCCTTATTGCCTCGTCTCTACAGGGTATAATGGCTCAGCGACTGGTCAGGACGATCTGTACAAATTGTAAGGAATCTGTCAAATACTCCCCTGAGCAATTGTTGGAAATGGGGCTTGAAATAGATGCGCTGAAAGATTTTTCCTTTTATATAGGGAAAGGTTGTAAAAACTGTAACAACATCGGCTATCACGGCAGAATTGGTATTTATGAGTTGTTGGAGATGAACGAAACATTACGTGACATGACATATCGCATGGCTGCAACAGAAGAAATCAGAAAAGTTGCAAAGGCATCGGGAATGACGTCACTGAAAGAAGACGGCCTCAGGAAGGCTAAAGACGGCAAAACTACGTTAGATGAGGTATTCCGGGTTACAGGAATAGAAGCGTAAAGCTGTATTTACAGAGTTTTTAAAATAATTTTTTATGTTGTTATAAGGCTCATCTATGCAATTACAAGATAAAACAAAAATAAATATAAGGACCGAAGCCAAGAGGCGGCTCTTCGGTCAAATACTTAAAGATAAGGGTTTTGTTAATGAAAATCAAATTAAGGAAGCCCTGGCTATCCAAAAACAAAAAGGAGGCCTGATTGGAGATATCCTGGTAAGTCTTCATTATGTTTCCAATGAGCAGATTATGCTTGCATTGAGTGAATATTTAGGATTGGAAATTATAAGCATCGAAGGCATAGATATACCATCTGAAATCATAAATCTGATACCTCCTGCCATTGCTCAATTATATCGCATAATTCCCATACAAAAGAAGGACGATACCCTTGCCATTGTTCAGGCAGATGCCTTAAACTTTGAGACACTCGATGATTTAAGATTAATGCTGAAGCATCAAATAAGGCCAGTCCTTTGCCACAAAGATATTGTCCTTCGTGCACTGGAAAAATACTATCCTAAAAAGCACGAATCAGTAGAACAACTATTATTAGAATTCAAAGAAGATACGTCATACGCCGAATCTACCAGGTGGGAGTATATCGACATAGACGAATTAAGGAAGATGGCAGATGCAACCCCTGTAAAAAAATGGGTTAATCTTATGTTCCTTGATGCCATTTTGGATAAGGCCAGCGATATACACTTAGAACCTTTTGAAGATGGATTTAAGATTAGATACAGAATTGACGGT
>JACRII010000188.1 GCA_016235875.1 Planctomycetota bacterium | reverse complement strand
TCCCACGCCCCCTTTAATCCCAATAACTGCTTAAATAATTCCTTGTCTTGCATCCTACCCTCCTGTCCTTTTTGAAGGATAGTCTCCTATATCTCTACCCCCTTTTCAACCCCTTTCCATACTATTTCCTGATGAACCACATTAAAACGTTATGGAATGGAGGCGACAAAAATGTAAAAGAAAAATTTTTCGTGCATTGGTAGCACGAATACAGCAATCATGTTATTCATACATCTGGTTAAATTTAAAGGGAGATTAAATAGATGAGGAAAAATTGTTACAATTGGCTAATCGCAATTCTTTTTCTGCCTGGTATTTTTGTAATGAACACTGCGGCCTTTGCCCACCACGGCGGGGTTTCTGCGGCCTTTGGGCCTGGCGCGCCCATTGAAACTACATCCCCATTGGCTTTGGGTAAGGGAAGATTTTTGGTGTTTCAAAAATTTGAATACGTACCATTTGAACACAAAGACCATGCAGAACCGAAAAACATCGATAGCCATACGTTTTTCAACACCCTTGTTGGGTATGGCTTTACTGATGCCCTTTCTGTGTATGCAGGGTTGCCAGTATCCATAAAAGAGCAGGATGTGCTGGGAGCTTCGGAGGGCTTTGGAGACCTGGGGTTTACAGTCCAATATGGTTTTAAACTCGGTGAAAGGGATGGGATTCGTGGTTTGTACAATTATGGTACTGAAGACTCATACGGCGCGCCATACAGCACGGATGACCTGAAGATGTCCTTGATTGCAGGTTTTACCGTGCCAACGGGAACTACTTCAAACAAAGATGACGAAGGGAATCGTCTTGATAAGGGTATGCAACCCGGCTTTGGCTCGCCCTCTTTTACCTTTGGTTTTGCGGCATCAAAAATGCTCATTTCCCATGTTACCTTGACAGGGGATACGTCGCTTCAAACGTTTACGGAAAATAATCGTGGGAAATTCGGCTCTGAAGCGCGATTCAATATAGCAAATGGTTACGAAATCTTTGAGAAAAAAAATGGGGTTCTTTCCAGATTGGACCTCATTGGGGAATCAAATTTACTTCACATAACCAAAGACCTGGATGAGGAGGATGAAAAACAAGACGCTAGCGGTGGAACAATTCTTTATCTTTCACCCGGCATAAGGGCAACCTTCGGAAAACATGTGAGTATCGGGGCGATAGTCAAATTGCCCACCTGGAAAGATCTCAACCACGAATCAGAGCAACAAGGCACAGAAGGTCTGGAAGACTACAGGGCAATCGTTACCTGCTCAGTATCTTTTTAACGCATCAGTATTGGAATTTCCATTTTATTTATGCGGTATTTGTCGGGGAAATCAATAAAATCCTTTTCTCTTCCACCCTTCGGGCATAGCTTGTGTTTAAGAGTTTTTATAAATTGAAAGGAGTCAATCATGTTTAAAAATAACTGTTTAAAAAAATGTATGGCGTTTTTGTTAATCTTCCATGCCTGTTCTCTACCTATTGCTTCTGCCCATGAAGGACACTCTCATGAAGCGGTAATTACTATTGGGAAGAAAACCGTTGTTCATCTTCAATCAATCCTGTCCACCTACCAGGAGGTTTAACATCATTTAGTAAAGAAGGATTTGAACGGCATTGCAGATTTAGCCCAGAAATTATCAGATGCAGCCCAACAAGCTGCTCAAACCGAGCCTGACGGCGCCGGTCGTCACATGATGCAGCACGTGCTTGCAGGCGCAGATGACCTGAAGAAAGCAAAAAGCGTTCAGGAAGCCCAAAAGGCATTTGCGTCAATGAGCGACGCCCTCTTGCCATTTTTTAAGTCCTGGCCTAACCAGCTAAAACGCAATGAGCTGAAATTGTGTCGCTGTAAGAATGGGCATTGCTGGCTTCAACCAGAAAATTGTCTTAAAATTTGTCCTTATTCCCCAACCGAATTGAAAACCTGTTCAGACATAGAAGAAGTAAAAATGAACAATAAATGAATCCTTGGGTAACTATTCTCCAAACCCCTCTCCCCTCAACTTATACCGCAGATTATTTACAGCGGATAATCGTTGACTTTGGTATTTAAGATTGTAAAATAACCAAAATATATTCTAGGGCTACTGAATAATTCCAAAGGTATACGTGATATGCCAAAAAGTAAAGTCGTTACTATACAAAGACACATTGTTGAACAGGAGAGACAGTTCCCAAAGGCCACGGGAGATTTCACAGGCCTCTTATGGGATTTAACTATTGCTGCAAAGACCATCTCACGTGAAGTAAATAAGGCGGGTCTTGCCGATATCCTGGGTCTTACCGGTGAACAAAACGTCAGCGGTGACGTCGTGAAAAAACTAGACGTCTATGCCAATGAAAGGATTTGCAAGGCAATGGATCACGGCGGTCACCTCTGTATTATGGCTTCTGAAGAAAGCGAAGATACCATCCCTATACCCGATGAATTCCCCAAGGGTAAGTATGTACTCCTTTTCGATCCTTTAGACGGGTCGTCTAATATAGACGCAAATGTCAGTGTTGGCACCATATTTTCTATTCACAAAAGAAAAACAACCGGGAAAGAAGCTACCATTGAAGATTGCCTGAGAAAAGGAACGGAGCAGGTTGCGGCAGGATATATTGTCTATGGCTCCAGTACCATGATGGTCTACACGACGGGACAAGGCGTACATGGTTTTACTTTAGACCCAAGTATAGGAGAGTTTTTACTTTCACATGAAAATATCAAAATTCCTACCAAAGGCAAGATATACAGTATTAACGAAGGAAACGCAAACACGTGGGACGAAGGAACAAAAAAATACATTGCGTATCTTAAAGAAAGCGACTCCGCTACGGGACGACCTTACTCGCTGAGATACATTGGGTCATTGGTAGCGGATTTCCATAGAAACCTGTTGTACGGCGGTATCTTCTTGTATCCTGCCGATTATAAAGACCCCAAAAAACCAAAGGCCAAATTACGACTGCTTTACGAAGCCGCCCCGCTCGCCTTCGTCATTGAGCAGGCTGGCGGTTTGGCATCCACAGGGAAGGAACGTATCATGGATATCCAGGCTACGGAACTCCATCAAAAGGTGCCGCTCATCATCGGCAGTAAAGAAGACGTATTAACGTATGAAAAGTTTTTTAACCAAAAGTAAAAAGGAGATAACAACTCATGTTGTATTCTACCAAAGCAGATTTGTTAAACGATCTTAAGGGTATCGTTGATATCCAAAAAGGTGGGACTATAAAAATAATCGATAAAGATACGTTCAGAAATAACAAAATCGACACCCTTATTTACAATGCCGTCTTTAATAAAGAGGCTACAATAAAGAATATATCTCGATGGCTAATCCGCGGTTGTGGGAATCAACTCGGTATCGTTTCATCGTCCATTCAATCACTCTACGAAGCCATTGGCAAAAAACAGTTCAAGGGATTTACCGTACCTGCCATCAACATCCGTGGCTTGACGTACGACGTAGCACGCTCCATTTTTAGGGCAGCAAAAAAGAATCATGTGGGGGCGTTTATCTTCGAGATCGCAAGATCAGAAATCGGTTATACAGACCAGAGGCCTGTAGAATATGCATCGGCAATTTTCGCAGCCGCTATCAAGGAAGGGCATGAAGGTCCGGTATTTATTCAAGGAGATCATTTCCAGATTAACGCAAAATATTACGAAAAAGACAAAGACGCCGAAATCAATAAAGTAAGAGGACTCATCAAGGAGGCTATAGAAGCAGGTTTTTATAATATCGATATCGATACATCAACCCTCGTTGATTTAAATAAATCAACCCTTACAGAACAGCAGCGTCTCAATTTCGAATTTGCGGCCGAATTCACCGCTTACATCCGGACGTTGGAGCCGAAAGGAATCACCGTATCTGTCGGCGGTGAAATAGGTGAAGTGGGAAAGAAAAACAGCACCATTGAGGAATTGAAGGCATTCATGGACGGATATAACCGCACGTTGTCTGCAAAAGGGAAAGGAATGAAAGGTATCAGCAAGATCAGCGTACAGACTGGCACTACGCACGGGGGAGTGCCATTGCCGGATGGAACAATTGCCAAAGTGAAGCTGGACTTTGATACCCTCAAAAATTTATCGAGGGTCGCCATTGATGAATATGGCCTCAGCGGTGCGGTACAGCACGGCGCTTCCACACTCCCTGCCGATGCCTTTGATAAGTTCCCGGAAACATGCACTTCAGAGGTACATCTCGCCACGGAATTTCAAAACATGATTTACGAAAACAGTGTTTTCCCAAAAGATTTCAAAAATGAAATCTACGAATTTTTGAGGAAAAAATATGCTTCCGACCGTAAAGAAGGCGAAACAGAAGAACAGTTTATTTATAAAATAAGGAAAAACGGGTTTGGTCTATTCAAAGAACGATTCTGGGATCTTCCTTCCGATGTAAGGAATAAGATTGGTGAAGAATTAGAAAACAAGTTCGATTTCCTTTTCAAGAAATTAAACATCATCCATTCAAAGGAAATAATAAAAAAGACTATTAAGCCTGTAGAGACACAACTACCTACCCCACCAGACTTTCCGTAAATGTTTCTGATTAATTACTTGACATAAACTAATCAATTTGCTAGTTTGCTACTACTATTAGAGTAATTAATAATACTGTTTATTGCTACTATGTGAAATTTTGCAGAATTTTAGAAAGGAGGTAACGTATGTTTAGTAAATACTTTAATCGTACTCCATTGGTTGCATTTTTTTTATTCATTATGGTGTGTCTGGTGGTAAATCACCGTACCACTTACGGACAAGAGCCCACGCCGGAGCCGACACCGCCTGCAACGGGTGTCATCACAGGTAATGTCGTAGATGCGGTGAGTT
>JACRII010000187.1 GCA_016235875.1 Planctomycetota bacterium | reverse complement strand
TTAATATGCCTGTGATGAACGGCTTTGAAGCAACGGAACATATTATGGCATACTGTCCAACACCCATATTGATTCTTTCTTCTGTTATAGATAAAGAGGGGATTTTTACGACGTTTAATGCCCTTGCTGCCGGTGCGGTTGACGTGATGGAGAAACCTTCCATGCTGCCAAGCAACTCCTGGAGCAGCATCGGTGATGTGCTTATTAAAAAGCTGAAGTCGATATCCAAGGCAAAGGTTGTGACTCACGTAAAGGGAAGGGTAAAAGAGTTTTCTCCGCATGTTAAACCCATCTCGCTGATTAAGTCAAATACGCCAGAAATTATTGGTATCGGGGCGTCCACGGGAGGTCCTTCTGTGGTGATGCAGATATTGAAAAGCATTCCATCTGACTATAACCCGGGAGTTCTGGTTGTTCAACATATGGCGAGTGGTTTTATAAAAGGGTTTTCAGACTGGCTTGGGGCTGCGTGTAAGGTAAAAGTCAAGCTGGCTAAGGATGGTGAAAAGATTGAAAGCGGACAGGTGCTGGTTGCCCCTGACGGGTGCCATACCGTAGTCCGTAGTAAAAAAACAATTGGGTTGGTTTCGGGTGAAAAGGTACACGGTGTAAAACCATCCGTAGATGTCCTGTTTAACTCTATTGCCGAGGTATACGGCAATAGCGCTGTTGGTGTTTTATTGACGGGTATGGGTGCGGATGGCGCAGAAGGTTTAAAACATATGAAGGACAACGGCGGTATTACGATTGCACAGTCAGAGGATTCCTGCGCTGTTTTTGGCATGCCAAAGGTTGCCATAGAAAAAGGGGCTGTAAGTAAGGTGTTATCTATAGAAGAGATTGTTCGTGCATTAAAAATCATTAATAATAAACAATAATCAGCATAGCAGCCGGTAGGATTATTAAACTTGATGTCTAGTTGTATGATCTTTTGGGAGTAAATTGGAGGTAGAATATGGAGAAGGGAACCATTCTGGTCGTAGATGACAGTCCATTAATATTGGAAATGATAAGTAAATTTCTGAATACCAATGGATATGAAGTGCTTACTGCCAGTGACGGAATTGAGGCAATTGAAAAGGCATTTAGGGAACTGCCGGATATGATTGTCCTTGATGTTATGATGCCCAGAATGAATGGGTATCAGACATGCCGTTTGTTGAAATCAGACCATGAAACCTGCGATATTCCAATTATTATGTTGACCGTAAGAGACCAGACAAGCGATAAGTATTGGGGTATCCAGACCGGCGCCGATGTCTATTTATCTAAAGAATTTGAACAACCCATACTGTTAAAAACGATAGAGACACTTATACAAAAGAGACGGAAGATTCCTGCTGCAAAGTCGCTTATCAGGGGGACCAGTTTGATTAGCGCCGTCGATATTGTTTCCAAAGTAAACGAGCAGCTTGACAAAAAGCTGTTTGAAGCAACGGTATTAAACGAAATGAGTTCCTTGATTGAAAGAGGAGTTGAGGATTTTGAAGGCATTGTAAATATTGTGATGGAGACATTGGCAAGGATTCTGGATTATGATGTGGCGGCAATTGTTACTATAGAAGAGCATGATATCGGATGTTTTTTTAAAGTTAATAAACCCAGTAGTGAACTGCGTCTGAGAGAGGTGCAGGAATATACAAAGAACTACCTGAAAGAAAATAATATTTGTTTATCTTCCTCAAATAAAATGGAGGTTTTTGGCACAGACAAGATAGAACAGGCAAGCGTTACAAACGAACGGAAAATAGCATACTTTGATGTGCCAATAAGATTCGCTGATAAGATGGGCGGGCTGATAGTCTTAGCGCGCAATGCCTCCGAAAAAATAGACAGCAAAGAAGAAGATTTTTTTAAGGTGGTCGTAAAACAGGCTTTTATCATAATGGAAAATTCATGGCTTTATAATAAGGTGAAGAGTCTTGCGGTTACCGACAGCCTGACGGGTATCTATAATCATGGTTTCCTGTATGAATGTTTGTGTAAAGAATACGCCAGGGCTGAAAGGTATAAGCTGCCCCTTTCCTTTTTGATGCTGGATATGGATTATTTTAAAAAGGTAAACGACTCCTACGGTCATCCGCAGGGTGACACCGTGTTATGTAAAATATCACACATTTTAAGAAATAACGTTCGAGTCTGTGATACCATCGGGCGGTACGGCGGTGAGGAGTTTTCGATTATCCTGCCCGAATCAAAACTGGAGGATAGCGTAAGTTTGGCTGAAAGAATTAGAAAGGAAGTTGAACAGCATAATTTCGGAGATGTGAACAAGGTAATCAAGTGTACCGCCAGTATTGGTGTTTCCAGCTATCCATGTCCTGATGTAAAAAATCTAGAAGACTTAATTAATAAGGCTGATAGGGCGCTTTACAATGCAAAGGCCGAGGGTAGGAATCGGGTGTGCATTATTTAATGTATCGGATTCATTTAATTTATGCGGGTTATACGATGTATTGCATAGCGACCCCCCTCCCCCTGTCCCCCTCAGTGAGGGGGATAAAGGGGGAGGAGGCTTGAGGGGGTTGTAAAATAGTCCGGAAAAC
>JACRII010000186.1 GCA_016235875.1 Planctomycetota bacterium | reverse complement strand
TAATCATCTCTATTTCACAAGCATATTGTTTTTAATTGAAATAGGTTTGTAGTTTTTTCAGATTTGATAATGAGGAGAGGAAGATTCTATATGCAGGGATGTCTATTACAGGAAACAGTGTTATTTTATCAATAACGCAAGTATGAATTAGAAGGTCTTGAGATTAGTATATATTTCCAGTATAACATGGTGGTCACCGGCGTGGCGCGCCGTTTTGCCACGTCCGGTGCACCTACGGGTTATGCCTCTATTTCTTGAAGCGCAGATTATAAGTGTAGGACGCATATGGATGAAACTCCGGCAGTGTACTTACAACCAGCCCATCTCTGAGACGATGATGCCCTATGGACGGGAAAAGCTCTTCGGGTACCGGATGCAAGGCGTTCGGGTTGTGAAACATAGAAAAGCCTTCACCCCAAGTTTCTTTGCTTTTCTCATCCACCACGTACCTGAACGCCTTCGGAATCGCGGCATTCGGGTCATGGTCGTGACACGTACCCACCCTGATCATCAAGACACTCGGGTCTTTGAAACCGGCCTGCCTTCCCAATCGGTTGAATTTAGAAATGGTTCCGCTGGCTGAAAAGAGAACGGCGCTGATCTGTTCTGTTCCTGGCTGGAAGAAGAACCCTGACGGAATCTCCTTATCCCCGACTTTGTGTGATTCGATCTTCTTAGGCTCTATCACAAGCTGACCTTTGTCGTCGTAGTGAAAGTCGTGCTTATATCCGTATAGATAGTTTATGAGCGCGGTGGAACTCCATAACATGGATTGGTCATCATGGAAATCGGCGATGGCAAACACGATGGGATTGCCAGCTACGTGGGGCAACTCCCAGTATTTTTTCTGCAACTTTGTGTACAACGGACTCCCGAATCTAATAGGCATAGCGTTTTCATGCTCAGCCATCACTTCATCGGGCGCTTTGGGAATGGGCATTGTCCTAAGATACCGCGGCGGATTCTCCGGCTTCCTGCCAACAATAACTGCTTCTATCGCAACGGTTTCTCCATATTTCATTACCATGAAGTCGGGAGCATTGTATTCGCGCTTAAGAAAAAGCTCTTCCTCCGTCAAATAGCCGTAAAGGCAGAGTTCCCAGACGCGAGAATCAAAGCCAGTGGATTGGAACTGTTCAACGAAGTTGCCATCAACGTCGACGTAGTAGGGCATCATTCGGCTGATCATCGCTCTTGCCGGCAAAAAGGCGACATCGCTTATGAGTCTGCGAAAATAGACATGCTGCTTTTCTGGAGGAACAACGGGCGTAAATAGGTCAAGAGCTTTGGTCTCGTCTCCTTGCGGAAATACAGAAGGACTATTCAGGGTATGCCACTTGATTGTGTTGTATAACCAGTTGACCGCAGAGTCTTGGTCCGGGAAGGATTCGACATCAAAGGCTCTGAAACGCCCAGACTCATCAGGGCCGAGAACGATGGAGACATAGTCATTGTCAATCGTATCCAGAAGAAGAACCCCAAGGATTGTCTCTCCTTGATTGGAGAACCAGGCTAATTCTCTACTCACGTAGGCTGCCGCGGGACTCCTCGTATACGCGGCCAATGCATTGAACCTCTTTTCATCGAGGGCCTTAATGGTGATCTCGTTCATATTCTACTTTTGTCCTCCTTATGGCATAACAATGATTATACAGTCTGTATAAAACGGCAAACACAGAATCTCTTGCTATCTATAAGAAGTTATCGTGTTTCTTGTCACGCATAGTAACTACTTTCGCGTCAAGCTTTTTCTGCATTTAAAAGGAGAGATGATAGGAAATTGTTTTTTCTTTAAAAAGGATGATAATACAAAAATGAAGAAGAATGCAAGCTTTTTTCGGTTTTTTCTGGGGAAAGAACGGGGTCGAATCGTTGCAGGGAGGAGTTGGGAAAAATCGTACATCCGATATCCTAACCCGAACAAGTCGGAAAAGAAAGTCCTTCTTTTTCCTCACACAAAGCCGCCAAGGCACAAATCCCCATTTTCATGGGGACAAGGATTTATGGTATATCCCCATGCCTCCCCCTGTCCCCCTCATTGAGGGGGAGAAAGGGGGAGGAATTCCATCATTCCTTATTCTTTGTGGCTTTGTGTCTCTGTGTGATTGCTTCTCCTCATTCCCCGTTCCCTGTTCCCCGTTTTCACGAGGACAAGTTTCATGAGGACAAGTCTTATTTGCTAAAAAATAATTTTACAAATGATGTAAAACAACGTAATAATTAGGGAGTCTAATGTAAAGTTATGCCTTAAAATTCTTGCAAAATGCATGGTACTGTATATAATACCGCATTATGAGAATTGTAATTAACACCAATGTTTTATATTCAGCTCTCAGGTCTAAGAAAGGTGCGTCACACAGATTGACAGTTTTGTTTTTACTTAGTTCTGAGGGTGGATAATGAAAAAAGAAAGTATATATCTCGATACCTCTGTTCCGAGTGCGATGTATGATGAAAGAGTGAAAGAGCGGCAGGAAACAACTGTAAAATTTTGGGAAAGTGTTTTACCAAAGTATCATGTATCCATATCAGAAATCACTTTAGAAGAGTTAAAAGAAACGGTAAACGAGAATTTGAGAAAAAAATTAATGGCTTTAACTACCGACTTCAAGATATTGAAGATAAATAAAAAGATTCAAGACCTTGCTGGAATTTATATAGAAAATGGGATATTTTCGGCTAGATATTTTGCCGATGCCCTTCATGTAGCTATAGCTTCTTTTTATGAAATAGCGTATCTTATTTCATGGAATTTTGAGCATCTGGTAAAGGTAAAAACAAGAAGATTGGTGAATTCAGTTAATATTTTGGAAGGATTGAAAGAGATTGAAATTATTTCGCCACTAGAATTATAAGGAGTTAACTAT
>JACRII010000185.1 GCA_016235875.1 Planctomycetota bacterium | reverse complement strand
TCTAAAAACTTACACAAACTTGTCCTCATAAAAATGGGGAAAAGATGTTTTTACAGGAATACTATAAAAGTCACATAATTTTAATTTACTATAATAAAAAATCACACAGAATGCAAGCTTCTTTCGTTTTCCTGTTGACTTTAGGTGATAAATTACATAAATTATGAACTATTGTTTTTTTGAATTTATTATTAATAGTATTTATACGTAAATTTTGGTTAAAGGAGTGACATATGCCTATAATGAGATCAGCCAAAAAAAGGCTCAGGCAAAACATAAAACAAAATTTGAGAAACCGGTCGTATAGAGCAGCATTAAAAACTCAGCTGAAAAAGTTTTTGAGTGTAGTAAAAGAGGGAAATGCACAAGCGGCACAAGAAGAACTCCGACTGACGGTAAAAAAAATAGACAAGGGTGTCGCTAAAAACATCTTACACAAAAATACCGCAAGCAGAAAGAAGTCGCGACTCGCAAAAAAGCTTAATCAGATGAAAGTCGCTGCGCAACAAAAAAGTTAATTATACCCGAAACAATGCCTTGAGGTGGGCTTCTATACACAAAGGAAGGTCGGATAGATGGTAACCACCCTCAAGGCATGATACAATCCTACCCTTACAATGCCTCTCAGCGGATTCCATGACAATCTCCGTTAATGTCCCAAAATCATTAATATTCAAATTCAAACCACCAATCGGGTCTTTTTTGTAAATATCAAAGCCTGCAGAAATGATGATAAATTCGGGAACAAATTGATTTACCCTCTGTTCCATAACATCCGTAAATATTTCAATATATCTTTCAGGCATCGTATCAAACGAGAGAGGCACATTGACGTTGAATCCCTTGCCTTTGCCCTGGCCATCCTCCTCTTTTCTCCCGGAACCGGGATAAAACGGGTATCTGTGCATTGAGAAGTACAACACCGCCGGATCGTTGTAAAACGCATCCTGCGTACCATTCCCGTGGTGAACATCCCAGTCAACAATAAGGATTTTTTCCAGATGGTACTTTGACTGCAGGTATTTTGCCGCAATGGCTACATTATTGAAGAGACAAAAGCCCATTCCTCTTGAAGGTGTGGCGTGGTGTCCTGGCGGACGTACCAGACAAAAACCATTTTTCTCTTCCCCTTTCATGATTAAATCAATGGCTGTCAGGGGTGCGCCTGCCGCATGAACAGCCGCATCGTATGATGCGCGGGAAACTACCGTATCGCCATCCAGCCAACCACCACCGGTATCTGCGATTTGTTTGATGGTCTCGATGTAAGATTGTGGATGAACCAGTTTAACTTCCTCCAAGGATGCGGCGCGAGGTCTCTCCACTCTCAATTGATCCCAAAGTCCGCTCGCCTGAAGGTATTTTACCGTATTTTCAAGTCTTTTAGCATTTTCAGGATGGCCGTATCCGGTATCATGCTTCAAAAAGATGTCGTCATAAATAAGTAGTGTCATAGCGCAGAATAATCGTAATCAAATTTATTGTGGCGATTAGCACTTGTAACTTCACCTATAACCTTCACTCGTAACTATACCAAAAACTTAAATAAAAGAAATTTTTAACTTGATTATCCCATGGGTTGTCCGGATTCATACTATAACAAGCGATGAAATAAAGCAAGTTTTACTTGAAATTGAGTTATAAATTTGTTATTTTGTGCATCGATTATTTACTTAACCTAATGATGATTACCTACTTAATATTTAGGAAGATGGCTGTAATTGACACACCTATGTAATTGTTGAGGGTTTCTGAAGCATGAGAAATTTCTTATCTAACTTTTTAGAACGATTAGAAACACGTATCTATAAATTCCATGGAAATGGGCATGGGAATGGGAACGGAAATGGCAAACACCCGGTTACTGAACTGCCCAGGCATGAATTAAGATTCGAGAGTGCACCGATAAGGACTGGCATCAATATTAATTTACCAGTTAAAAATCCATTGGATAGCGCCATAAACAATGCACAACAATATCTGCTCAGCAATCAAAACCATTCCGATGGACACTGGGTAGGAATTTTAGAGGCAGATACTACCGTAACATCAGATTACATCATGCTCATGCATTTTCTCGGGAAGATAGATCATGAAAAACAAGGGAAGGCGGTAAACCTCCTCCTTGAACATCAACTTCCTGACGGCGGATGGAATATTTATTATGGAGGACCCCGTGAAATTAGCGCCTCGGTAAAGGCATATTTTGCCTTGAAATTGGCCGGATATTCTGCCGATGAGCCTTTTATGCAGAAGGCAAAGAAGTGCATCCTTGATATGGGCGGCATAATGAAGACCAACTGCTTTACCAAGATTTACCTTGCTATGTTTGGACAGGTTGACTGGCAAGCGGTACCAGCCGTCCCCGCCGAAATGATTCTTTTCCCGCCGGGTTTTTATTTTAGCATTTACGAGATGTCGTATTGGTCGAGGTGCATTGTCGTCCCCCTCTCCATTGCCATTGATAAAAAGCCGCATATTCCTGTTGGGGATGATCTGCTGAAAGAACTCTACCTCGTTCCCCGTGATAAGGTGGTCTACCGCATTAAGAGAGACCAGTCGGGATGGTGCTGGCACAATTTCTTTATCGATGCTGATAGTATTTTCAGGCGTTACGAACAGCACCCTATTAAATTTGTTAGAAAGATTGCCCTCAGGAAGGCAGAAAAATGGATGCTTGAACATCTTGAGAAATCCGGCGGATTGGGGGCTATATGGCCGGCAATCATTAATTCCATATTTGCCATGAAATGTCTTGGCTATTCAGATGATCACCCTGCACTGGTAAACCAGCTAAGAGAAATCGAGAAACTGATGGTTTATGAAGAGGACAAGCTTTATTTACAGCCCTGCGTATCTCCTGTTTGGGATACAGCCTGGGCAATTATTGCACTTCATGAATCAGGCATACCCAGCACACATCCGGCATTACAAAGGGCAGGAGAGTGGCTCGTCAGCAAGGAAGTCAGGAATTTCGGTGACTGGGCTTTGAAGTGCAAGGTAGAAGAACCCAGTGGCTGGTACTTCCAGTATGCCAACGAGTTTTATCCCGATACGGACGACAGCGCAGCGGTGCTTATGGCATTACAGCGCATATCCTTACCAGAGACATCACACAAGGAAAAGACATTTTTGCGCGGATTGAGGTGGATTCAGGCTATGCAATGCGATGATGGCGGGTGGGGAGCATTTGACCGCAATAACAACAAAGCAATTTTAAATCACATACCTTTCGCAGATTTTAATGCATTATTAGACCCAAGTACAAGCGATGTCACAGGCCGATGCTTAGAATTTTTAGGACGTGTTGGGTTTAGCAAGACCTACGTTAATATCAGAAAGGCTGTGGAATTTCTCCAAAAAGAACAAGAAAAAGACGGTTCGTGGTTTGGGCGTTGGGGCGCAAACTATATTTATGGCACGTGGTCTGTACTTGCCGCACTCCTGGCAGTCGGAGAGGATATGAACAAGCCATACATCAAAAAGGCCGCTGAGTGGATGAAAAGCGTTCAGAATTCTGACGGTGGATGGGGTGAAACCATAAAGTCGTACGACGACCCGTCACTGAAGGCAATTGGCAGAAGCACATCATCACAAACCGCATGGGCGCTGCTGACGTTGTTTGCTGCTGGCGAGGTAAAATCAGACGCTGTAGAAAAGGGTATAAAATTTCTCTTATCGAGGCAAAAGGAAGATGGAAGCTGGGATGAAATTGAATTTACAGCAACCGGCTTCCCGAAGGTCTTTTACCTAAAATACCACATGTATCGAAATTACTTTCCCTTGTTCGCATTAGGTAAATACCGCAATCTTATCCAGAAATCATAACACAATAAATTAGGCATTCGGCAACTATTTCTATTTGCAGGTAGGGGTTGTCCAAAAAGTCTTATGAACGCACCACCATGTAAGGGCTGAAAATCTTCAGCCCCTACCAGATTGAAATTCCTGGATATCTAGCTAAAGCTCCACTTTGCCATCTCTATGATATCAGATAATCGTTTCCCGCCCCCCAGTACTACGGTAGGCTCAAACCCGCAATGCATCATGCAATTCTTACAGCGGGGGTCATTCCCTTCCTGATACTTGTCCCAATCCGTATTTTTCATACACTCATCGAAGGTTTTATAGTGGGTATCCGTAATGAGGTAGCAAGGACTCTTCCAGCCCAGATAGTTTCTGGTTGGATTTCCCCATGGGGTGCACTTCAGATACCTTTCCCCCTTTAAAAATTTTAAATACAGAGGAGAGTTCAATATCTTGTATTTTTTTGAAATACCATAAATAAATCCAAATCTTTCCTGTATCTCTTTTCGGCAAAGGAATATTTCATTCTCATTGTGTTCGAAACTAAAGCCAGGAGATACCAGCATACCATCTACACCCAGTCCCTCCAGAAACGCAAATAGTTCTTTAATTTCTTCTTCACGGGTATTTTTATATATCGTGGTATTCGTGCAGACCTTGAATCCTGCGCGTTTTGCTGCGCGGATAGCGTTGGTGGCGCGTTCAAAAACCCCTCGCCCTGCAATAGCGTCGTGCGTCTTTGCAAGTCCGTCGATGTGAACGTTGATATTAAAATATTTACTGGGCTTCAGCTTTTTTATTGCCTCAGCTAATAACACACCATTCGTGCATAAATAAATATGCCGTTTTTTATTCAAGATACCACTGATAATCTTATCGATTTCCGGATGCATCAGCGGCTCACCACCGGTGACAGTGACAACCGGCGTGGGGCACTCTTCCACGGCCCGAATACATTCTTCGGTACTTAATGTTTCTCGCATCGTATCTTTGTATTCATGTATGCGGCCACAACCCTCACAGGCGAGGTTACATGCATGGGTAACCTCCAGCATCAATACGAGGGGGAACCGTTTCTTTGCTAAAAAACGGTTCTTAATCAAATATTTTGTTAGTGAAGAGCCTAACGACAGTGAAACCCTCATAAGAGGCGAAACTCCATTTTTATGATAAAAAGCTAAAATTAATAATGATCTATTTTAAATAAATCACAAAAATAAAATGCTATATCAATTATTGAAGACTGTCAAGTGTTATTTAATATGATTGCAATAGTTCGTACTTTTTTATAATTGTATTGAAAATTATAACCAAATTTGATTCTATTTATGCGTTTCTTACTAAATTAGGAAGATTTATGATAGCGATATTCTTTGCATTAAGTCAGGAAATTGCATCTTTAAAATCAAAGGTAAATATCCTGAAAAAGATTCGGTATGCCCATGCCACAGTCTACCAGTCGGAATTTTACGGTTTTCCATTGACCCTCGTTCAAACAGGCATTGGTAAAAACGTCTCAGAAATCATCCAGTACTTATCAAAATGTTTCAGGATACAATTAATGGTTTCTTCTGGTTTTGCGGGTAGTATAAACCCTGCGGTGGGTGTTGGGGATTTGGTTATCGGTAAACACGTCCTCTGTTCATCTCAGGAAGTGATGGAAGGAAAAATCCAGATTGATTCGACACTTTCCTGTGATGCATCAATTGCGGATCTGGCTGTTAGATTATGCAATAATGAGGTCTTTAAATCACATTATGGAGATATTCTGACCGTTAATAAAATTATTCGTCAGTCTTCAGTAAAAAAACATGTCGGAAACCAAACCTCTGCAATAGCAGTCGATATGGAATCCTTTGCAATTGGGGAACGGGCGCACGCCATGGGAATTCCTTTTGTTGTTGCACGTGCAATTTCAGACGGGGTAGACGAAGATTTAGAAATACGCGAAAATATGGTCACCGAGGGTGGTAATGTCAATATATCAGCCACAGCACGCCATCTGTTAAATAAACCGCACCATATCCCGTCCCTGAATCGTCTCCGCAAGCAGACAAAATCCGCCACAGGCACTTTATCGGCATTCTTCCCAAATTTTATTACACAAATATATAACTCTTTGTTAACATAATTGTAATGATTCACCGCAAAGACTCAAAGATCGCAAAGAAAAAGGCCTGAAGGTGAGAAATTTAACTTCCCAACCTCTCAACTCCTCAGATTCTTAATTTCTTAGCGCCCTTTGCGCCTCTGTGGTGAAATGAACTGTTAAAAACCAATTTATAGGTAAATAATGATGAATAAAAAGATCGGGATTGTAATGGGTAGCAATTCGGACCTCGAAACGATGAAGGAAGCCATAAATATACTAAAGGAATTCGAGGTAGATTTTGATGTAAATGTCATATCCGCTCATCGTTCGCCGGAAAGAGTCCACTCGTATGCTATCGAGGCGGAAAAGAAGTACGAAGTGATTATCGCTGCTGCGGGAGGAGCCGCGCATCTGGCAGGAGTTATTGCGAGCTTGGCGCCCCTTCCCGTCATTGGTGTACCCATGCCGACCTCCGTGCTGGGTGGATTGGATTCACTCCTCTCCATGGTGCAAATGCCTTCCGGTATTCCCGTGCCTACGATGGGTATTGGAAAGGCCGGTGCTGTTAATGCCGCCGTATTAGCAGTTCAGATAGTAAGCGTATCAGACACAAAACTACGACAGAAGCTCGTTTCATACAAAAAGAAGCTTGCAGACGAAGTAGCAAAAAAGGATAAAGAGGTAAAAACTGAACTTGGACTATTGTAAATACAATATTTTACCGGTTCGAATTTTAATATAAGACAGGATTTACAGGATAAAATAAAACAAGAAATCTTGTAAATCCTGTCTAAATGAATTATTTCACAAGGGAGAGGAAATGCCACTATCAACTATCGAATGGGAGGGAGGTGTCAATGGTCGTATCCGACTCATTGACCAGACCCTGTTACCCAACGAATTAAAATACGTTTATTGTGACGATACCAAGAGCGTCTGGCATGCAATTAAGACCCTCATGGTGAGAGGCGCGCCGGCGATCGGTATTGCAGGCGCTATGGGTGTAGTCTTGGGTATTAAGGAGATACAGGCAAAGGATGCTGACGTATTCTTAAAGGAGCTCAAACGCGTTACAAATTATTTAGGTTCATCCCGTCCAACTGCAGTCAACCTCTTTTGGGGACTTGCTCGCATGGAACGTGTTGCACAAGAAAACAAGGGTAAGTCCGTTCAGGACATAAAAGAAATCCTCCTCCAGGAAGCAATCAAGATACAAAATGAAGACAAGGCCATCTGCAGACAAATCGGTGAGAATGGCTCAGAATTTATTAAAGACAACAATGGAGTTCTCACCCACTGTAATGCAGGAGGGCTGGCAACCGCCGATTATGGCACGGCCTTAGCCGTTCTCTTTAAGGCGAAGGAACATGGCAAGCGTATCAAGGTCTATGCCGATGAAACTCGTCCGTTACTGCAAGGCTCCAGGTTGACGGCATGGGAGCTAATGCAAGCAGGAATAGACGTCACCCTGATATGCGACAACATGGCGGCGCATGTTATGAAACAGGGAAAGGTGCAATGCGTAATCGTGGGGGCTGACCGAATCGCCGCCAATGGTGACACAGCAAACAAAATCGGCACGTATGGTGTCTCCATCCTTGCAAAGGAACATGGGATACCCTTTTATGTTGCAGCGCCTGTGTCTACCTTTGATTTGAGTATAAAATCAGGAAATGATATTCCCATCGAAGAGCGTTCCCCTGAAGAGGTCACCAACGGATTCGGCAAGAGGACTGCGCCTGAAGGGGTCAAGGTCTTCAATCCTGCCTTTGATGTCACCCCTGCAAAAAATATCGCGGCCATTATTACAGAAAAAGGGGTAATCAAAAACCCTTCCGTTGAGAATATCCAACGTGTCTTGGGAAATCACGCTAAATAAAGGAGAGCTTACATGCACAGATATTGGCACATCTTACAAACATTATCAATAGTTACCATTTTTCCCATGTTACTTTTAAGCTGTGGTAGTGACCGGGTTAATATAGAATTTAAGACTCCACGGCAAATTTACGTTGACGATTCAAAAACAGACCCCGACAAGCTTAATAAAGAACTAGAATATGACATAAGAGAAGCAGAGAAAAAACGCCGTGAAAAACAACGTGAGGCAGAGGCGGCAACCAAGGCCAAGACAGAGGTAGAACGCAAGGCTAAAGAAGGCCAGCAGGTACAGGAACAAATATCCGAAGAAGAAACAACACCGTCAGAAGAAACAGAACCGTCACCGCAGTAATAATAAATTTAAACTTAATAAAAATACTTCCAATATACTAATTAAAGCGTCTCTATCATCACAGCATGATGAAAGAAAGATTGTCTTTGCATAAAGTCCTCACCATTGCCGGTTCTGATACGGGAGGTGGGGCTGGTATTCAGGCGGATATTAAGACAATTACGGCATTAGGTGGATACGCAACAACCGTCATTACCGCACTGACTGCCCAAAATACCCTCGGTGTCCAAGCCATCCTTGAAGTGCCAGCATCCTTTGTTGCTCAACAAATAGATGCGATAATGACCGATATTGGAACAGATGCCATCAAAACAGGGATGTTGGTGAACGAGGACATTGTGGATGTGGTCAGCCTGAAAATCAAAGAATATAACATCAAATGTGTTGTCGTAGACCCAGTCATGATCTCCAAAAATGAAAAAAGGTTGTTATCTGCCGATGCCGTCAATGCCATCACTTCTCAATTATTTCCTCTTTCCTTTCTTGTCACGCCAAATATTCCAGAGGCAGAGCACATCTCCGGTTTGAGGATAAAAAGCCCGTCAGATGCCGAAAAGGCCGCACAATTAGTACATCAACTGGGTCCTCAAAATGTGCTCATAAAAGGCGGACATGCAGGGAAATCTTGGGATGTGAAAAATGAAGGCAAGGTGATTGATGTCTTATATGATGGAAAATCATTTGAGTATATCGAAGGTGAATATATACCAACAAAAAATACGCATGGCACAGGCTGTACTTATGCCTCGGCGATAGCCACCTGTCTGGCAAAAGGTTTTGGTCTAAAAGAGGCCGTTGTTCAGGCAAAGAAATTTGTTACTGCATCCATCCGAAAATCGTTCAATCCTGGCAAAGGATACGGAACTCTGGATCAGTTCGGGGCAATACAATTCCCTTGAATTGCTCAGGGTCGATTGTTATAATTTTAAACATTGTCATTCTATAGATTTATTTTTGAAAAAGTATTTTGGGGCGTTCATTCTCAGCATCGTTGCGGTGAATTCATCAGGTAGCAGTTTGACACAATAGATACTTGTTTTGTATTGAGGGATTTACTAATATGCAACAGGTTGCCGCATTAGAATCCAGCGTATTGGTGTTAAACAAGTTTTTCATGGCCCTCCACGTAATTTCGGCAAAGAGGGCATTTGTCTTATTATGCAAGGAAAGTGCCGAAGTTATTTCCGTAGACGACGGGAAATACAATTCTTACAATTTCGAAACCTGGAAAGATGTTTCTCTCTACAAGGCAAAATCAGGTTTACCCGATGAAGATTATACAAGCTGGATTAGAACCGTATCTTTCGAAATTGAAGTGCCAAAAATTATCCGTCTTTTGTTTTACGAAAAACTCCCGCAGTCCAATGTAAAATTTAACAGGCGGAACATCTTTGCCCGGGATGAAAACAAGTGTCAGTACTGCGGCCAAAGGTTTCCAACATCAGAGCTCAGTTTAGACCACATTGTACCGAAGGCATATAATGGGAATACCACATGGACGAATATCGTGTGCGCCTGTACCGATTGTAATAAAAAGAAAGGGGGCAGAACCCCTATACAGGCGAGAATGAAGTTAATACGTAAGCCTGTCAAGCCCAAACACAGTCCCATACTAAGTTTGAAACTTCGTTCAGATAAATATCGCTCCTGGAAGCAATTTTTAGACGAGGCGTATTGGTCTGTGCCACTGAAATAAAAATAAACCTGTTCCCTGACTTTTGTCAGGGAATGATTTGATAAGTTCAGGAATCTGGAAATTTTTTTGCAGTAATTACCCATCCCTACTTTTAGAGAATATTATTCAAAAGTCGTGGAAGAGGAGCATTCAGATGCGTGCTCCAGTTTGATTCAGAAAACACTGTACCCTTTTGCAAAAATATACGGGTTTGTAGTTAAAACTCGTATTTTTTTTTATAAGAAAGGTATTCTGAAATGTGCTCGTCTTCCCGTCCCTGTAATCAGTGTTGGAAACATTACTGTGGGAGGGACAGGCAAGACTCCGGTCGTAGAGTACATTGCACGGTATTTACAGGCGAAGGGTAAAAGGGTCGCAATCCTCAGCAGGGGTTACGCAGCCCGAATAAAGCAAGAATCTGGTTCTCCCGGCGAAAATATCTGTAATGACGAATATCTCTTGTTTAAGGAAAATATTCCTGACGTTCCGCACCTGATGAACAAAGACCGAATTAAAGGTGGATTAGAGGCTGTCGAACGTTTTCAGGCTGAATGTCTCGTGCTGGATGATGGATTTCAACACCTTCGCCTGGCAAGGGATATGAATATTGTAATCATTGATGCTCTGAATCCCTTTGGGTATGAACAGATAATTCCACGAGGCATGTTGCGGGAGCCATTGGAAGGACTCAAAAGGGCTGACATGATTCTGCTATCACACGTAGACCAATGCAGTCGTGATAAAATTACAGTTATCACTAATCGTTTGCGTGAGATTACAGGTGACGTCCCTGTGGTAGAAACAGTTCATAAGCCGATTCGTTTAGAATCGGCGAAGGATGCAGTGAAGTTAGATATTCATTGTTTACGTGGTAAAAGGGTCTTTGTGTTCTGTGCTATTGGTAATCATGTATCGTTCAGAAAAAGCATAGAAAATCTAGGGGCCGGGATAGCCGGTTTTCGTGTATTTCCCGATCACCATGTATATACTCTTTCTGAATTACAGGAATTGAATGCAGAAGCGCAAGGCATGAAACCGGATGCAATTGTCATTACCCAAAAAGACAGGGTAAAAATAGGGAACAACCTCAGTGTCTGGGACTTTCCTGTATGGACATTAAAGATAGAAATTTGTGTTGTAAATGGTCGTGAAATTTTTGAAAATAAGATAAATGCCATTCTGAATTGAAAGGAGAGAAACAATGGCTCATAAAATAACCAACGAATGTATAAACTGTGGGGCCTGTGAGAGTGAATGTCCTGTAAATGCCATATCTGAATCTGGCGACTTCAGGGTGATTAATGCCGATCTCTGCACCGACTGTGGCAATTGTGTGGCTGTATGTCCTGTCGAGGCAATACTAGCTCCTTAATGAGCGATTTGCTTCAAGGAAGGAACTTGGATGGCGAAACAACGTAAGTGCGAAACCGATTCTTTTAAACCTTTAGACCTTCGGAGGATTAAAACCTATTCCATAAAGAATCGAAAGAATCTTTCAAACATCAACCTGTTTGCCAAACCTATCTTGCCTGCTGATGGAATACCTGCCTTTTTCGAATCTTTACCGGAGATATTGGCTGCATCGAATTTACGGAAGGTGATTGAAGCGATAGCACAGGCGCACCAGAACAAACGTCCTGTCGTAATGGCTCTTGGCGCTCATGTAATAAAGTGTGGTTTGTCGCCGTTAATTATAGATCTCATGAAACGCCGCATAATAACAGCGCTTGCTATGAATGGCGCTGGTGCAATCCATGATTACGAAGTCTCGCTCATTGGCGCAACCTCTGAGGATGTGGCAGCCAGCCTGAAAGACGGCAGTTTCGGCATGGTAAGGGAAACGGCGGATGTTTTTCAAATTGCATCCGCGAAAGGAACAAAAGAGGGTATCGGACTTGGGCGGGCATTAGGGGAAAAAATAATCAAAGACAAAAATACCTTTGAAGATTTGAGTCTGCTGGTCTGGGGTGCAAGACTGAATATCCCGACCACGGTTCATGTTGCATTGGGAACGGATACAATCCACATGCATCCGAATGTTTCCGGAAAGGATTTGGGGGAGTCCAGCCATATTGATTTCAAAATCCTCGCCTCCGTGGTTTCTGAACTGGAAGGAGGTGTATGGTTAAATATAGGTTCTGCCGTCATCATGCCGGAGGTTTTTCTCAAGGCGCTCTGTATTGCAAGAAATATTGGCCGTAAGGTTGAAAATTTTGTGACGGTAAATATGGACATGATTCAGCATTACAGGCCGCAAACGAACGTCTTAAAAAGGCCATCCCCATACGGATATGCTATTACAGGTCACCATGAAATCATGCTGCCACTTTTAAGGATGGGTATTCTAGCGAAACTTGGTATAGGAGATGAATAAAACCAAAAAACTTTTAAAAATATACCAAAAGATGTTTGATGCGTTTGGCCCCCGGCAATGGTGGCCTGGTGAAACCCCTTTCGAGGTTGTCATCGGCGCTATACTAACGCAGAATACCAACTGGTCTAACGTTGAAAAGGCTATCAAAAACCTTAAGACTGCTGGCAAGCTTTCTCCGGAAGGAATATACGGGTTAAGTATAACAGAACTGGCGGAACTCATCAAACCCTCTGGCTTTTTTAATGTCAAGGCAAAACGTGTCAAGGCATTTATTAATTGGCTATTTTCAAGATATGAAGGTAATTTGTCTAAGATGTTTGCCCAGGACTTGCAAACACTTCGAAGTGAATTACTTTCTGTAAAAGGTATCGGGCCGGAAACGGCTGATTCGATTTTGCTCTATGCGGGGAATATGCCCACATTTGTTGTGGATGCCTATACCCACAGGATTTTTTCAAGGCATGAACTTATTCCCGAAGAAAGCACCTATGACGAAATGAAGTCTTTCTTTGAAGAAAACCTTCCGGAAGATGTACAGTTATTTAACGAATACCATGCCTTGTTAGTAAACATTGGAAAGACGTTTTGTAAAACCAAAAAGGTCTGTGAACCGTGTCCGTTGAAAGATCTTTAGTAAAATTCTGTCTCTGCCCTCCTTCGTAAGGGGATGGAGGGAAATTAAAGTTATTTTTGGAGTAATGAAAATGATAAGTAACGAGGTGGTAATAAAGGGTGGGCATGTTGTGGATCCTGCAGCAGGGCTTGACGGCCGTGCAGATATCCTTATTAAGAACGGCAAAGTCAATATGATTTCAAATGATATTAAACCGAATAATAATACAACGGTCATCGATGCAACTTCCAAATATGTAATCCCTGGTTTAATCGACTGTCATGTGCATCTGCGCGAGCCAGGCCTGGAGTACAAGGAAACCATAGAGACAGGTTCCCGTGCAGCGGCAAAAGGCGGTTTTACAACATTGATTTGTGAGCCAAACACTAATCCACCTATCGATTCGCTGGAAATGGTTGAATCATTCATGGAAAGAGTTCATCAGAAAGGCGTGGTAAACATTTTTACAAAGGCATGCATTACGAAAGGATTACTGGGAGAGGAACTCACAGATATTGACAAACTGGCAACAGATAAACGGGTGCGGGCATTATCAGATGACGGTAATCCCGTTTTTTACGAACCGCTAATAAAAAAGGCGTGCGAATTAGCCGCACGGAATAATCTTGTCATAAGCCCCCATTGCGAAGATTCTCAAATTTCTCTCGATAAGGCAAAAGTAAACAGCAAAGCGGCACATTTCCCCGGCAAACCGTTTACCCATGAAACTGACTTTATTATTCGCGAGATTAAATGTGCCGAACAGGCAAAGGGATGGTTGCATGTCTCGCATGTCAGCTTAAAGAGTTCCCTTGAAGTTATTCAACAGGCCAAAGAAAGACGCCTTGCACGGATCACCTGCGAAGCCACACCACACCACTTGTTGTTGGATGAAAATTTCAAAAATGCGAGCGGAAGCGTACCCAAGACTAATCCCCCATTGCGCACCATTGAAGATAGAGAAGCGCTTCAGAGAGGTTTGTCAAACGGAATAATTGATGTCATTGCCACGGATCATGCGCCCCACACCCATGATGATCTGAAAAAGGGGGCTTCGGGTTTTGTAGGGCTTGAGAATGCGCTCGGTGTCATCCTCACAAAACTTGTTCATCCCGGCATTCTATCATTAAAAGAAGTTGTCAGGAAAATGTCCACCAACCCCGCACGGATATTTAAGGTCAACGGCGGGAGTTTAGCCGTGGGCATGCCGGCAGATATTACGATTATTGATATGGATAAAGAATGGACGGTTGAAGTCGAAGAGTTTGAGTCCAAGGCAAGAAACTGTCCTTTTCAGGGCTGGAAACTGACCGGGCAGGTTGTAACTACCCTTGTCGCCGGAAAAGTGGTTTTTGATAATTGTCAAATGGTATGTTAATCATTTTAGACGGTTATAATCTTATATTCACCGTCCCTGAACTGGAAAGGCACGTGAAAGTAAATAACATTGAACCCGTGCGCGACTACGTCATCTCCCTGCTTTCAAAATACAAGGAGAAAAAACGCTGCGAGGTGATTTTAGTATTTGATGGTAATTATACGGAAGCTGCTCTCCCCAAAAAACAAACCTATGCCGGCGTTACCGTGATTTATTCAAAATCGGGTATAAGCGCAGATACCGAGATAAAAAACATCACCAGCCTTTGCCAAAATCCCAAAGATGTCTCTATTGTAACCTATGACAACGATATAAAAAGACACGTCAAAAAATGCGGCTGTCAGATTATTGAACCAAAAGTAATGTA
>JACRII010000182.1 GCA_016235875.1 Planctomycetota bacterium | reverse complement strand
CGTTCCCCCTGTGGATAAGAAACAATTAAAAGATATTGTCAGTTATGAAGCAAAACAGCAAATCCCCTTCGATCTCAAAGATATTGTATGGGACTACCAACAATTATCGGAGCAAGTTCCAGCGGCTGAGGGGATAGAGATTGGGCTTTTTGCCTCAAAAAGAGCGACACTTGACCATATATTGTCAGATATAGCATCCCTTAAGCCCAGGTTGACTGCATTACAGGTTTCGCCTCTTGCAATTTCCAATCTTATATTATTTGACCGGCAGGTGGATGGTCCGGTCATTATCATAAATATAGAAACTGAAAATACCGACATAATTATTGTTGATGGTTTACATCTTTGGCTTAGAAGTATCACACTTCCCACGGTAGATGCCGATCTTGTGAAGGAAATTCAGAGATCAATGGAATATTATAGATCTTTGACCAAAGAAGACGTTCACTTTAAAACCATTTTATTGATGGGTAACAGGTTTAAAGACCCAGGTAACGTGAAATTTATATCTGACAATTTTACGTATGAGGTAAAAGTTCTTAAAACCTTAAACAATCTGAAATTATCCGATAAGATTAATCCTGACTTCTTAAACGAAAATCTTGCGAATTTAAGCGTTGCATTGGGGCTTGCAGTTCAGGGTTTGGGGTTAGGCAGGATAAACATAAATTTGTTACCTCCGGAGCAAATCAAAGCGGCAGAAATATCAAAGAAAAAGCCTTATGCCATAGCCACTCTTGGTTGCTTAGCTCTGTTACTTGTCACTCAATACTGTGGATTACATATTCAGATCAATCATCTTCGTAATTCCTATAATTACCATCAAAATGTATTGCTCAACATAAAGGAATTGGAAAAGAAGTATAAAAGTGCCGAAACCCTTGCACAAGCAAATAAATCTGTGCTTGATCTTGTTTCCTCTATTGATTCTTCCAGATTTTTCTGGATGGAGATGTTAGATAAATTGTTATCTTTGATACCCAGCAACATAGCTATAACCAGCATTAACTCCTCATGGATAAGTGCAGATACCTTTCAAGCAAAAGATATGGAGAAACAAGCGGCTAAGTCAAATTTTTTCCAGGCAAAAAAGACAGGTGAACCAACAAAATCAGGTAGTTCAAGAAAATTGCTCCTCATGGGAATCAAAGGAGAAAGCAGTGAGCCGCGTATGGGTTTTATAGAAGAAAACGTTTTAAAACCTATCCAAAAATTAACTCTCTTTGACCAGAGAGTTCCTGCATTCAAAAACGTGGAAATTGTCCCAGGCTCCTGCCGTCAAGTAGATCGGAAAAATGGTTGGGACGGATGTATTAGTTTTGAGATACGCTGGATTGTAAAGTCGCAGGACGAAATACAATCAGAAACCCAATCGTTAATACCTGGAACTTCGACTCAAGCCATAAAATCTTGAACAGGGGTATTGAAAGGTTAATGTATGGATATCGGTAAAGGAATGAATTTCTCAAAACTCAGGAATAAGTTAACAGGCTTCTTTACTGGAATACGGGGCTTTTGGATATCCATTGGCGCTATTTTTCTCATCCTGTTGATTCTCTTTTTTGTATTTATTTTTCCACTTTCAAACCAGTATGCCAAGACTTGCAAAGACCTCGATGATTTAACAATTCCGCTTGAAAATTATGCCTTAAAAGTAAAAAATATTTATAATGGCAAATGGATTACATCAAAAAAACTGGAAACCGACCTGTATGAGAAAGAGCTTGAAAAGTGCAAGACCTTTCTGAAAGAAAAGGATAATCGTTTGGAATCTGTTTTCTTTGTTGAGGATTCGGAAAAAGGTTTGGTTAAAATTGAGGATGAGGCACTCTGGAAGAATGAATATGTAAAGAGGGTTTCTGAATTATTAACAAAACTGGAGGCAAATAATATCGTATTCGGTGAAGGCGCTTTGCCATTTCATGACTGGGGTTCTGATATTCCGACCTGGGATACTATTCTGCCTGTACAAAAAAAGTTCTGGATATTAGAAGCGCTCACCAACATAGCCTCAAACAATGCCGGGATAACGAGATTTGAAAAGATTACATTTCGGGAATCGTCTTTTATATATGATCCTTCCTTTGCACAATATTACACCGTTATACCTCTTACCATCAAGGTCGAATTACAGGCGGATCGCATCAAATTCCTATTACACGAAATTCTTAAATCGGATATTCCATTTGTTATAGAAGGTATCAATATTTTGAGTACTGACAAAACTTTTAATTCAAATTCATTAATGGAAAATGCAAATATTTTAGCGAATGATACCGATAATCGCTTCCCGAATCCGATTATTGATGTTACCCTTGAAGTGCACGTTATTGATTGTAAGACATAAAGTATTACTGTTTTATTTCAAAATTTGAAAATGAACATGAAAAATTTTATATTCAAACACATTGAAAAACTGGGCTTCGGCATTGCAATGTGTTATCTTATTTATACAGCGGTTCATACTTTTATTATGTTGAATATAGGGGTACATAGAACAGATACAAAATTATTATTCCTATCGGGCACAATTGAGAGAAAGATTAAAACAAGTGTTCCGCCAATTGTAGATACGGAACTAAAAAATGATGAACAATTGGCGTTGCGTTTAACATCACCACCTTCTGCGATTCTATTACCCAGACCTAATATCTTTGGTAAATTCACAAAAGAAAAAACAGTTTCAGACATCACGACAAAAGATTTGATAAAAAAGCCGGCATTACAAATCACGCCGGGTTTGGAGGACATTGCACCAGGTGAAATAGAATTTATTTTTAAAGGTGGAACGGCAGATATGGCATTGGTTCAGGTTAGAAAATTATATAAAGATAAATGGTGGACAGAGAGCTTCACTATAGAAAAAGGGGAAACTATCGGTGAAAAGAAAATAATAGGTAAGGAAAGTGTGGATTTTGATACCTATTGTAAATTGATAGAAATTGTTCCTCAAGCACAAAAACCACTTGTTATTAAGAAAACTACAGTTGTTCAGAACGAAAAAGGTGAATTTTTGGGAAGTTCCTTTACTGAAGAAACGCACATGATTTCGGCTTCAAAGATTATATTTGAGGATAAGAAAGGGGAATCTTACCATTTGTGGATAGGAGAATTGGTAAAGGTAGGAACTGATACTGTTAGTTGTCCATTAACGAATGCCTCATCGACTAACTAAGAGACATCTTTTTAATTTAATGTCAGAAATTATGTGAAATCTTTGATATTCAGTAGTTTTCTGCGTTTTCTATGGCAAAGTTTTGACTATACTTTTAAAAGGGGGTTACATGAAAAGCATATCAGCCCTAATCTCAATTTTTATCTTGAGCTTATTCCTATTATTTCTTGTGCCGTATCAGTCTTTGTCACAAAACAAAGATACATCAGAAGCAGAACTCTCCGCTACAAATAATTATTATCTTAATACCGCCAGGATATATTTTGAGCAAAAAGACTATACCAAGGCAGTTGATGCGCTCGAACTGGCTATTCTGTTAGAACCAAATAATGAAGAGGTTCTGGCGTTACTCAAACGATCCAGAAAACTCTTGGATGAAACAAGTAAGTCAGTTGCAGCTTCAGGCAAGTTAGGTGTAACCAAAGAAACAGAAGCAAAAGCCGCATATCCCGAAGATATATTTCAGTTACTCCAGTGCGCACATACCGCTATCCAAGAGGAACGATATGACGATGCCGCAAAGATTGCGGATTTAATACTTACAAGGGATCCTGCTAACAAAGAGGCATTATATATTAAAGAAAAGGTAAACGGCATAAAACACAAACATACTACCGAAAATCTAAAAACCACTCTTGCTCAGGAGAAGTTAAAAAGCCATGAATATCTCAAAGAGGCATCCGTTCCCTATCAGGACACCTTAAGGTTTCCTGCAAAAGAACAGTGGACGGATATCACAAAACGTACACTTCCGGAGTTAGATAAAATTGTAGAAGAAAACAGAATCAAAACAGAACAACTCCGATTGAATCCTAATCCCGCAGAAGTGCCATTTCCAAAAGTTATTGAAAACGCCCTGAATACGATCATTTCATTTGAATTTTTGGATACACCCCTAAAAGACATTGTCATCTTCATAAGAGAAAAAACAAATATCAATATGATTATTGATTCAGAAGCAGGAAATGTTCCGGTTACACTAAAGCTTAAGGATGTGCCATTAAGAACTGCCTTAAAATATATCCTGCCCAAAGGGTATGAATACGTGGTCGAGGGGGACATCATTCATATTTATAAACAAAAAATGGAAATGCGGGTTTATGATGTGAGGGATGTATTAATTAATCTGGATGATAAAGAGCCCCTTAAATTTGATATTACCGCTGCTGTTACATCTCAAATGGGCTTGAGTAAAGGAGCAGAGACAGTAAAAGCAAAAGATGCTTCTGAACGGGTATTAGACTTGATTGAATTAATTGTTACCACCGTTGAGCCGTCATCATGGTCACACCATACCAGTGTTATCGGGGCTTCTGCAACAGGAGGTCAACGAAGTATTAATATTTCTGGACAAGGTGAAGGAAGTATTAATGCAAGGACGGGGCAACCTGGCGATTTAGTGGTAGTCAATAGCAAATATGTTCATAAGCAAATTGAAGATATGTTGGCTTCTTTAAGGTCTTCACAAAACCTCCAGGTGAGCATCGAAGCCCGTTTTATTGAAGTTACAGATAAATTTCTGGAGGAAATCGGGAGCAGTATTAGTAAATTTTTTAGCAAAAATACGTCAGTAAATACTGGCGGTGGAACAGGTGAAATACTTGATGAAACTTTATCTGGCGAAGGACTTCAACTCAATTATTCCATTTTAAACAACTCTATGCTAAAAGGATTCTTAAGCGCTGTCCAGGAAAGTAAAGACTCTGAGATCCTCACATCGCCGCGAATAACATTATCCAATACCCAGCGCGGGAATATTGCCGTCGTTAAAACTATAAACTATGTTCAGAGTACGTCTGTTTCTGAGGGTGTTGTAACCCCTGTTATTGGTACTATACCGGAGGGTACTACCTTTGATGTAAGACCTATTGTGAGCGCGGACAGAAAGTACATCTATCTGGAAGTAACCCCTTCTGTATTTCAAGTCGAAGAGATCACTTCTTTTACATTTAGTGGATTATCCACAGATGTTACAGTGGGCGGAGGTGGCGCTGGATCTTCTATCAATGTTCCACCGGAACAAACAGTCCAATTACCAAAGGTAAATGTTTCGCAAGTATCTGTCACAGTTTGTGTGCCAGATAAAGGTACGCTTATGATAGGGGGGTTGGGGTCTATCAACAAATCTAACTTAACAAGCGGCATTCCAATCCTCTCTAAAATACCAGTATTAAAGAGGTTGTTTTCCCTGGATCAGAAGAAAAACAAAAAATCAAATCTTGTTATCCTTTTAAAACCCACAATTATTATTAAAGAAGAGCAAGAAGCAAATTTTTTCAGTTTGTCAAACAGAAATTTCAATGCGGCAGACTCAAATAATAACAAGTAGTAGTATAGCTTTGCTGCAGAATATAGATATGTATTTTATCAATCAGGAGGGAATTGCCATGCGTAAAATATATAGCACGAATACAATCTTACTCATTGTCATTTCTTTGTTACTCGCCATACTTATTTTTAAGAATTCAGCAAATTATGTTATTGCACAAGGAGATGGAAATGCACGACACGTCTTTGGATTGGTAGGAGAACGACAAGGTAATAGACAGCCCCTTTATCTGATAGATACCGAAGAACAGGCCATTATGGTTTATGAGTATTTTCAGGGAGGTGGTTTAGGATTTGTGGCTGCTCGAAATTATAAATACGATAGAAAATTGCAAGAGCATGGAAGGCCTTATGGCCTATCCATCGAAGATGTGAAGGCGGAACTCTTAAAGACACAAACAAAATAACATGAGCAAAATTTTGCTATAATTCTTTGTGATTGCTCGATTTTGAAGCAATTTGCAGAAGTCGCGTCTTAAGTTCTGCGAATGGGAAATTTTTACCTGGGCAGGCTGTCGCCTTCTGGTGTATATCTTTGTGTTCTAATATATTAGATGAAGGAATATTGTATTTTCTGGAAAGATATTGAACAAGGCTGACCACTGATTCAAATTGGTTTTCCGTTGGAGCTCCTCCATTTTCAAAGTCACCTACTAAACAAATTCCAATCGCTACGCGATTGCAATTCATATTTGCCGTATGGGCCCCATGAATTTGCTGCTTCCATCGATTGCCAACCTCGATCTCACCATCTCCTGAAAAAGATCCATTTCCAACTACAAAATGATAAGCTAGACCATATTCCCACCCCTTCATTTTCTTATGATAATAATCAAATCGAGCGGCATTGCCCTTTGCAGTAGCACTATGATGAATAACAATATATTCCCAAGGTCTTTCTTTTACATCAAGACGGCAAAGTTGGTCTAGGTTTGGCATGCATAATGTGCTTTCATGCCTATTAAGTTTTTCAACCTTCGCACTCTTAAAAAATGGTATGGAAATAAATAGGCCTGATGCGATTACAATCATAGTTAGTGAAAGACATCGAATAATTCCTTCGTGTTTATTTATATTTTTATTAAGAAAATACATTTTTCCTACTCCTTTTTTTAAGTGGTTAGCAAAGATATTTCAAACCACAGGTTGATTAGAACTTAACTACTTACAAAACAACCTCTTAATATTTTTTAAAAAATTTTATTAAATAATTTTCATTATCTGCCGATAATATGCTTTGACGCCTCTTATTTCCCTTTTTGTGTTACTGTATATTTAGGCTAATCAAGAAAGTTGGCATTAGTATAAAAGTAAAAATGCCTGTTAGTGAAGGCTTATAGATGAAATCAGCAAGCTGAGAGGATTATTCCTGACTTCCAAATCAGATGGGAATCGATAGCCAGCCTTTTATTTATGTATTTTTATGCGTGTAAATGGGGAATTAACCTTCAGTTGCCAAGGCAATACTGTTCTGGGTGGTTAACCCATAACAAACAAAAAAAGCCTTACAGCGAAAATAGTCTATTCAAACATACCTTCGGCAGTAAGGCTATCTTTACAACTTCCCTGTTTGATTGCTTCAAGCACATATGTGCATATCAGCATATTTAAAGACCCTGTTACTTTGCGCCCCCCGATCACTCGAGGTTTACCTTTATCGTG
>JACRII010000181.1 GCA_016235875.1 Planctomycetota bacterium | reverse complement strand
TTGTTAGGAAAGAGGTGGCGGCATGGCAGAAATTCAGAAACAACAAAAATGCGAAGGTCAATTGGCAATTCACCACCGAAAATGCTAGGACAAAACTATCTCGTCTCTATCCGTCACTTGATAGTTGACGAGACACTAGAGGTTATCAGACGCATTTAATCTTCGTAAATAAAAAACAATATCTGAGAAAATCTGTGTCCAAGTTAGAAGAAAAGTATGCGGGTTAAAATCTGTGGGATCACCAACAACGAAGATGCACACGCCGCTGTGGAGTATGGCGCCGATGCCTTGGGATTTGTCTTTGCAAAAAGCCCTCGTCAGATAACTAAGGGACAGGCCAGAGATATCATTGAAAAGTTGCCTCCATTTGTTTCACCCGTAGGGGTTTTTGTTGACGAGATGGCCAATAAGATTAAAGAGATTTGTGATTTCTGTGGTATACATACGGTGCAGCTTCACGGCAATGAACCTCCCTTATATTTAAACGATTTGAAGGAATATAAGATTATAAAGGCATTTCGGGTCAAAGAAGAGGATGATTTGAAGCCTCTGGAAAATTATAAACCCCACGCTTTTTTGTTGGATAGTTATGTAAAAGGAGTCATGGGTGGTACGGGAGTGTCTTTTAATTGGGAGATTGCCAGGCAGGCGCATAAATATGGAACTATTATTTTGTCGGGGGGGTTGACGCCTGAAAACATCAAAGAGGCTATCCAGATGGTAAAACCTTATGCGGTAGACGTATCTTCAGGTGTGGAATCGTCACCTGGTAAGAAAGACAAGTTGTTAGTGAAACGGTTTATTGCAAACGCAAAAGAATGATAAACCGCTGAGAAAAACATCCGAAACCACAGATTTCGCAGATTACACAGAGAAATATACAAATGGTTTTTAAAATACTGTAGGGGCACGTTGCTACGTGCCCATGCTATGACTACAAAATTATGCACCAAAACATACTCAGATCAATTCCATCCGTTAATGAACTCCTTGAGTCACCCGAAATATCGAAATTGACTGATCTTTACCCACGGCAGCTTATCGTTGAGGCGATCAGAGAAGTCTTAGAAGACATTCGGCAATCCCTGACTAATAGAACAAATATAAATGAGAAAGAAGGCACAAAGGTGGCTGGAAATTTCCCCGCCCTTGACGGGAGGGGGCAAGGGGGGAGGGTGAAAGATACGGAGTTTTCAGATGAAGAGGTAATGTCACAAGCCACAGACCTTTCCCCACAAAAACTCTTGCCGTTAGTACAACAGGTGCTTCAGCAAAAATTGTGTGGTATCGAGCATGCGATTAATGCAACGGGCATTATCCTTCACACTGGACTCGGCAGGGCGCCGCTCGCAGAAGAGGCTGCAAAACAGATACAAAATATTTTAGAAAGTTTCTGTACCCTTGAAATCGAGAAGTATTCTGGCAAGAGGGGATTCCGATACCATAATATAGAGCAACTCATTTGTACGATCACAGGGGCAGAGTCAGCATTGGTTGTCAACAACAATGCCGCAACCGTCTTGCTGGCTTTAGACACGTTGGCCAGAGGTAAAGAGGTCATTATTTCCCGATCCCACCTTGTTGAAATTGGGGGAGAATTTCGCATGCCCGACGTCATGACTAAAAGTGGAGCTATATTGGCGGAGGTGGGGACAACCAACAAGACATATTTAAAGGATTACGAAAACGCTATTACTGAAAATACAGGACTTGTTCTTAAGGTGCATCAAAGCAACTTTAAGATTGTTGGTTTTACTGAAACAGTTGACCTAAAAGACCTCGTGTCTCTGGGCCAGAGCAGGAATATTCCCGTGATGTATGACCTGGGGAGCGGCGCATTGATTGATCTTCAGAAATATGGGCTGCCATATGAACCCACGGTGCAAGAAAGCATAAAGGCAGGTGTTGACGTCGTTACTTTCAGTACAGACAAATTATTAGGAGGCCCGCAGGGAGGCATCATTGCCGGCAAGAAGAAGTGGATTGAACCAATAAAGAAGAACCCGTTGACGCGTGCGCTCCGTGTGGGGAAATTGACCATTGCCGCACTGGAGGCGACTTTAAGGCTCTATCTGGAAGAAGGACTTGCCCTTAAAAAAATTCCTGTCTTAAAAATGATTTTAACGCCTCTTGTGACAATTGAGGAAAGATGTAAAAAAGTAATAAATAAGGTGGGTTTAGAAACCAGGGTTTGCATGAACCTTTCTATGGTAGATGGTTTTTCCGGGATGGGCGGCGGGGCGCTGCCGGGTGAAAATATCCCAACAAAGCTTGTATGTATTCATTCAGACAAGATAAATGCTATAGAATTGGCCAATAAACTAAGGAACTCTACCCCTCCTATCTTTGCACGGATCGAACAAGACCGTGTTCACCTGGATATGCGGACGGTGTATGATGATGCAGAAATCGACACGATTGCTGTGGCATTAGAAAAGATAGCTGGTTTTTCAGGAAATTGTGTGGTCAAATAATTTAAGTGAATATGAGTCGAAGTGCAACGTTATAAGAGTTTGTAAAAAGATTTATCCACATAAAGTATGAAGCAGCACAGAATGATAATGAAATATGGGTAAAAAGTTAAAAAAGAATATTTCCGATCCAATCATAAAACAATTATCAGAGACCCTCAAAAAAGAACTTGGGAAAAGCATCAGGGATATTATCCTTTTTGGCTCAAGGGCACGGGGTGATTCTTACTTGGAATCTGACTATGACCTCATTGTCCTTGTAGATCAAGAATCAAAAGTACTCAATGATAAGATATTTAACGTATCCTGCAAAATTGGTTGGGAACATAATGTAGTAATCACGGTGTTTGTCCACGAGCGGAGTTATTACGAAAGCAAGAAATATGAACCCTTATTTATGAATATACGGAAAGAAGGGGTTCATATATGAGGAAAGATGAGGAACTATCACAACAATTAAAAGTTATGATGGGCAAGGCTAAGGACAGCCTGGAAGTTGCCAAACAACTACACAAGCAAAATCATTACAATGATGCCGCTTCTAAGGCGTATTATGCAGTCTTCCATTCACTTCAGGCAGCTTTGTTAACCAAAGGATTGAGTTTTTCCAAGCACTCCGCTGTAATGAGCGCTTTTAATAAGGAGTTCATTTATGGCGGGGTTTTTGCTAAAAACTTCTACGATAAAATAGTGCGTCTCTTCCATGATCGACAGATTGGAGATTACGAGTATGAAAAGTATATAAATCACGAAAGTTCCGAGGCCGACGTTGGTGATGCGGAAGCGATTATATGTGCAATTGGAGAATATTTGCAGAAAGAAGGATATCTCGATGTTTGACCGTTTTTTGCACGGACAGAGCAAGACCATTTTCTCCTGGATATGCGGACGGTGTATGATGAAGAAGTTGATATGATTGCGGTGGCACTGGAAAAGACAGCTTTTCGTTCATAAAAAGAGAAAGGCTTTCGGTTCAGATTGAGAAGATTGTCAGCCTGCTTAAAGAAGGCGAACCATTACCAGAAAACTACAGGGCAATACTCTTTGACACCAAAAGGGAATTAAAGGAGTTTAGATATGGTAAGTAGAGAATCTTTAGTACCCATGGAAAGAATTGAAAGGGCTATTTTTGTTATAAGGGGACAAAAGGTAATGCTGGATGCTGATTTGGCAGAGCTTTATGGTGTGCTGACAAAAGTTTTAAACCAAGCAGTGAAACGTAACAAAGAACGATTTCCTGTAGATTTTATGTTTCAATTGACGAAAGAGGAGAAAGATGAGGTGGTCACAAATTGTGACCACCTGAAAAGGCTCAAGTTTTCTCCAACTTTACCCCATGCTTTTACTGAACATGGGGCAATTATGCTTGCTACTATTTTGAATAGCCCGGTTGCTGTACAGGCAAGTATTCAGGTGGTAAGAGCTTTTGTCAGACTCCGGCAGATGCTTGCCTCTAATGCTGACCTGGCGCGCAAACTGGATACTTTAGAAAGGAAATACGATGCTCAATTCAAGGTCGTTTTTGAAGCCATTCGACAGCTAATGACTCCTCCAGAGCCAAAGCGCCAGCAGATTGGATTTATCCATAAGAAAAGAGCATAGTCCAAATTTTTCTTTTTATTATTAAGCTATGTGATACAATTGAGGCGTTAAATTAATCTTTTTCTATAGAGAGGCGTATATGAGTGTTTATGAAGAGGTGAAACAGGCACTACAGGACATTGTTGCGCCAGAACTAAAAGCACTGCAGGTAGAGATACGGCGTCTTGATGAGAAAATTGATTCGTTAGACGGAAAATTAAGTACCCGTATGGATTCGCTGGACTACAAAATTGATGCGTTAGACGAAAAATTAACTACACGCATGGATTCCTTGAAAGCAGAAATAACTACAGAGATAAAACGATTGGACGAAAAAATAGATATTGCCATTCAGATAAGAGAACGGCTTGCAGCCATTGAAGGCAGGTTTGAAGAACGGGAAAAAAGGCGCACACCGGCAAAGACAAAAAAATAATATAAACAATGTCTGTTCCACAGGAACTCCTCGAACTCGTTGAAAGATTTAATACTAACCGCGAGGCATATCGTTCCGGTCAATACAACGAAACCCAGCTTCGGCGGGAGTTCATTGACCCATTTTTTCAACTCCTGGGCTGGGACGTAAATAACGAGAAGGGCTATGCCGAGGCATATAAGGACGTTATCCACGAAGATTCCATAAAAATTGGCGGCCTCACAAAGGCCCCCGATTACTGTTTCCGTATTGGCGGCGTCCGCAAATTCTTCGTAGAAACAAAAAGGCCGTCAGTCAATATTAAAGAAGACATAGACCCTGCGTTCCAACTCCGCCGTTACGCATGGTCAGCAAAACTCCCCCTCAGCATCCTCACCGACTTTGAAGAGTTTGCCGTTTACGATTGCAGGGTCAAACCAAGCAAGACAGATAAGGCATCCACCGCCCGTATTATGTATGTGGGTAATTGCGCCGAATTTACGCAACACTGGGACGAGATCGCCTCGATCTTCTCGCGTGACGCCGTATTAAAAGGTTCATTCGATAGATATGCCGAATCAAGTAAGGCAAAGAAAGGCACGGCAGAGGTTGATACGGCATTTCTTAAGGAGATTGAATCCTGGCGTGATGCGCTTGCCCGCAATCTTGCACTCAGAAACCCCGACCTCTCACAGCACGACCTGAATTTTGCCGTCCAGCGCACCATAGACCGCATCATATTCCTCCGTATCTGCGAAGATCGTGGTATTGAACGGTATGGGCAACTCATGGCCTTGCAGAATGGCGACCGCATGTATGAGCGGCTCTGTGAGCTATTCTACAGAGCCGATGAACGCTATAATTCCGGTCTGTTTCATTTCCAGAAAGAAAAAGACCGTTCTGAATCACCCGATACACTAACACCCAACCTTACTATTGATGACGGCGCGCTCAAGGACATTATCAAAAACCTGTACTACCCCGACAGTCCGTATGAGTTCTCCGTCCTTTCCGCCGACATCCTTGGTCAGGTCTATGAACAATTCCTGGGCAAGGTAATCCGCCTGACGGCTGGTCACCGCGCCGTTGTTGAAGAAAAGCCCGAAGTAAGAAAGGCAGGCGGTATCTACTATACGCCGACATATATCGTTGATTACATCGTAAAAAACACCGTTGGCAAACTGGTAAGGGCTGAAAATTTTCAGCCCCTACGGAAGACAATCCCGAAGGAGATTTCCAAAATCCGCATTCTCGACCCCGCCTGTGGTTCTGGCTCATTCCTCCTGGGCGCATACCAATACCTGCTCGACTGGCATCGTGACTGGTATATAGCCAATGGACCTGAAAAATGGGCAACCGGCCGCTCACCTGCGCTATACCAGGCCCAAACAACCCTCCCCTCAGTGGGAGGGCAGGGAGGGGTATGGAGGCTGACCACCGCAGAACGCAGACGCATCCTGCTCAACAACATCTACGGCGTAGACATCGACCCGCAGGCCGTGGAAGTAACAAAACTCTCGCTCCTCCTCAAGGTGCTGGAAGGCGAATCCGAACAGACCATTGTAAAACAGTTGAAGATGTTCCACGAACGTGCCCTACCCGACCTCGGCAACAACATCAAATGCGGCAATTCGCTCATTGGCACGGATTTTTATAACACACCCCTAACCCCTCTTTTTAGAGGGGAAAAGATGGACTCCCCTCTAGCAAGAGGGGCCGGGGGTGTGTCAGACGAGGAACGCTACCGCATCAATCCATTCGACTGGGAAAAGGAGTTTCCAGAAATCATTAAGCCTGCCCCTGCAGGACGTGAGCAGGGGGCGGGAGGTTTTGATGCAGTAATTGGAAATCCGCCGTATATTCCAATAGAAATGATGTCTGAAAGCCAAAAAGCATACTTTCAACAAAAACATCATCAGTTGGAAAGAAAGTATGATTCTTCAATTGTATTTATTCTTGCACTACTTCAAAAACTTAAACCATCAGGTCGACTCGGATTTATTTCTTCCATTGCCTGGCAAACAGGTGAAAACTTTGCAAAATTACGTGAGCATTTGTTTACTAAAGTAGGAATATTAAATTTAATAAACTTGCCCTTCGATGTTTTCAAGGATGCTTATGTTGATACAGGTATTTATATTCTAAGTGGCAAACCAGTAAATACCTATTCAATTTATAGATTTCCAAAGAAAGAGAAGTTTCCTGATATTAATAATGTTGTGTTTACCGAAGTACCAATACGGTTGATAAGTCCACCTGATTTTAAAGTTATACTTGAACCTAGGTCTCAAAAAATTCTTTCTCGCATTTTAGAAGATAAACGATTTGTCTAGTTGGGAAGTTTTACCATTTCTACACAAGGATTAGCAGGAAATAGATTTGAAAAAAACGAAAAACCTAAAGGAGATGATTGGTATCCATTTCTTGAGAAAGGACAAGCTCGCAGATATGTTTTTGATATTGAACATACTGTTTATACTGACTTAAGTAACAAGGTTTCACTGAAGCCTTTCTACGAGAAAAAACCAAAACTTTTGATTCGAAGAGTTATTAATCGACAAGATAGACTTATGGTTGCTTATACAGACCAAAGGCTTGTTTTCAAAAAGGATATTAATCCTTTTGTAATCACAGACGCAAAATGGAATATATTCTTTGTTTTGGGTATTCTTAACAGTCGCCTGATTTCCTATCTCTACATTAACTCTTCGACAATAGCTACGAAAGATGACTTTCGGCAAACTACGCTTGCCGAGCTTAGACGAATTCCAATTCCATATCTGACATCTGAAGATGCTCGCCAAAACCAAATGGTAGCACTTGTTGACCAGATGCTCGAATTGCACAAACAATTAGCCATGGCGAAGACAGACCATGATATGACTGTCATCCAGCGTCAGATAGACGCGACCGACCGTCAGATTGACCAGATTGTGTATGAACTGTACGGATTAACGGAGGAGGAAATCAAAATCGTTGAGGAAGGTTCACCATAAAATGTCTCTTAAGCGGGTTCGCGTATGCAACTTGATTCCGACACACAATGTACTTTTTCGTGTATCTCGCTTTTAGCAGGATATACAGGTCTGTATAATAACTTGTTAGCTTTTTAAGAAAATATGAAAAGGCATGAGTTATGGCGACTTCAATATCGGCAAAAACGATATATGGAGCACATAAGCCAAGAAGAACTAGAAAAGAGAATTGAGGATGTCTTTCGGAATAAACTTATTTTGACTGGGGAAGGGAAGATTGGACTACGCCCTATATCAAGGGCGGGGGAGTATTGGGCGGTAATGTGGACACATCTGCTTGAGGAAATGGGTCTCAGAGGCACAGGAATGCCACCAAGATATTTCCTAGCTCCTGAAATATTTCCAAAAGCTACGTGGCCACGCGCACCTAGTGCCGCAAAGATACTTAAAGGGAAGAAATTTGACGAAGGATGCTGTTTGTTCAAATACGGAAAAAAGAAATATCTAAAAAAATTGCACGATGATGGAGTAATTAGAGTTGCTCCAGCAACGTTTTATAACGATGCGTCATTAAACTCAGCGATTAAAGATGATGAGCGTATTTTATCCGTTTTTCATCATCCGGCTAGCGTAAACATTATTCATGTAGATCGAAATACTGGAAAAGAAACCAAAATCAAACCAACAGGAAACGTTAAAACAACGTTCAAACTGTCCACTAATTATTACGTCTATTGCATGTCGTACGTTTATGATCTGAGGCTTTTTGATGATTTCCAAGCTGATGCTTGTATGGTGATACATGATGCAAAAGAATTTTTAAACCGATTAGATGCAAGTTTCAAAAAGCTTGTAAGGTTTTGGGGATTCATTACCAACCAAGTGCAATATGTTGACCCGCTTAATCCGCCAGAAGAAAAAGACATTGATTTGTTTTTCTGCAAGCATTTTAGATACTCATACCAAAAGGAAGTGCGTTCGGTATGGGTGCCTGAAAAGGCGGTAGAGCATCTAGAGCCCGTTTATCTGGAGATTGGACCAATGGGCGCATATTCTGAGTATATTGAACTTTGAAAAAAACTCAAGCGGGTTCACTATTGCAACGTGAACCCAATAATTTGATTCATCCGTCAGTTTGAATTCCTGACGTTATTAGCCGACAAACTACGGGGTTGCAAACCCGCTGTGGGATTGAACCGGCAAAAGCATTGTAGAAACAGCCACCATTTGTATAATTTAATTCCGGCACACAACGTGCCTTTTCTCGTATATCTCGCTTTTAGCAGGATATACAGGTCTGTATAATAACTTGTTATGCTGTATGGCAGATAAATCTAACCAACACTATGTGCCAAAGTTTTATTTCCGTTTCTTTTCCTTGGATGGAAAAAGAATATGTGTGCTGAACAGGAAAAATGGCTTAACCATTGAACACGCGCCAATCAAAGGCCAAGCATCGAAAAACTACTACTACGGGGACTTGACTGTAGAAGATCGATTGCAAGTGATTGACGGTTTGTTTAGTAGTGTTCTCCATAATCTCAAAAATGCCGGTACGTTTGAAGGATACGACCCTAAAAGCTATGTTTTGCTTCTCCAGAATCTAATGCTCCAGAAGTCGAGGACACTATCTGCTCGAAACAAAAGCAAACCGATGCAAGATCGATTACTCCAGTTATACTTGGAAGTGCAGATAAACAACGATGAAAAGCTAACTGAAGAACAAAAAGATAGATTTCTGGGAATGATCGGGAACGTAGCAGCCAATCCGAAGCAATATCAAAATATGGAAATGGCTGTTTCAGTAGATGTTGCTGAATATCTCATGGATCTTGTTCCCGTCATGCTAATTAATAAAACGAATAGGCCTTTTATATTCAGCGATGCGCCTGTTGTATTTTGTAACCTGCTCTTGCAAAAGATCACGTTAAGAGGAGTTTTAGGTGCCCAAACCCCAGGATTGCTAATATTTTATCCGCTCAGCCCAAAACACCTAATACTATTGTTTGATGCAAATAGTTATCGAATTAAGGGAGTAAGAAATTCAGTGTTGTCGGTACGAGATCTCAAAGATGTGGCAGCGTTAAACAAACTTCAGATACACAATGCAAGTAACGCCGTGTATTTTTCCGAGTACCAGTATTCTAGGTATGTATCTGAACTCTGGAGGCAAGAAAAGACGAAGCTTCGAGAACATCGAGGAACTGTTGTGGAAGCACCAGGATTCGATCATGACGGTGAACCATTAGGGGACATAGTTCACTCGTTTGAGCCGCAGTTACCCTTTTTTCCTGATTTCATCTTCTTATACCATGAAATAGTCCAAGAAAAAGACTATAGGTTCTCAAGGCGTGAAGAATATGCCTAACAATGCCGTAAACTCGGACGCATTTTTCGTTCGCTTCGCTCTCTACAAATGCGCCGGTTACGGCTGTCGTTATGCCCCCCCGCGGGTTCACGTTACAAACCAGAACCCGCGATGGGGTAATGTCTTTCCAACGGTAGTTGAAAAATGGTATTTACTCCTGAAATATATTACCAGTGATCTGTACGATTAGAGAAGATACTCGAACTCCATAAGCAATTAACATCGGCAAAGACGGATCACGACAAGACTGCTATCCAGCGCCAGATAGATGCAACCGACCGCCAGATTGACGAGTTGGTGTATGAATTGTATGGGTTGACGGAAGAGGAAATCAAAATCGTAGAAGAGAGATTCGCATGAAACAATCAGCGTCTTCGCAAATCATAAATACCCATAACGTAGAGCACATCATAATCGGTACTGCTGGCCATATAGACCACGGGAAGACGTCCCTCGTAAAGGCGTTAACAGGTATTGATACCGACAGGCTGCCTGAAGAGAAACAGCGAGGGATGACCATAGATTTAGGCTATGCATATCTCGATCTCGATTCAGGTCAGAGGGTCAGCATTGTGGACGTGCCGGGACACGAACGTTTTGTCAAAAACATGCTGGCAGGCGCAACGAGCATAAATCTTGTATTATTCGTTATTGCCGCTGATGACGGCGTTATGCCGCAGACCATCGAGCATCTGGAAATCATTAATCTCCTGGGAATTCGGCACGGTCTTGTTGCCTTAACGAAAAAAGACCTTGTAACTGACGAATGGCTGGCCATAGTGCAGGAAGATATAAAAAATATTTTGAAAGGTACCTCACTGGAAGATGCACCCATTGTGCCTGTCTCTACGGTTACTGGTGAGGGGATTGAGACCTGCAAAACGATCATAAAAAACCTCATCGCACAAATAAAAACCCGTGACGATGCTCGTGTATTTCGATTGCCTATCGATAGGTCTTTTACCATATCAGGATACGGGTGTGTTGTAACCGGGCCTATTATGGGCGGCCAAATTTCAGTAGAGGATGAAGTAGAAATATTCCCCGTCAAACAAATCGTACGTATACGAGGGATTGAAGTGACCGGAGAACGTGTAAATACAGCCTTTGCAGGACAGCGGGCGGCAATCAATCTATCCGGAATCAAATCAACCGAGATCAAACGCGGTTACGAACTCTCAATCCCAGGGTACTTGCAACCCACCAAAATTGTGGATGCGTCATTACGATTGATTAAAAGTTCAAAAAAGCCACTCAAAAACAGGGCAAGGATACGGTTTCACATGAATACTTCGGAGGTTATGGGGCGTGTTATACTGTTGGATAGAGAGCAACTGAATCCTGGAGAAGAGGCATTGTGTCAGTTTCTCCTGGAAAATCTCATTACGATCGAAAGGGAAGACCGATTTATCATTCGTTCTTACTCGCCGGCTTATACCATTGGCGGAGGTAGGATTCTTGGCTATAACACGACACGATTGAAACGTTTTAAAGAAGAGTCTCTGAAAACCCTAAAGATTCTGGACAGCGGGAGTCTTTTCAATATTGTTGAACAGGTTTATTTGAATAATGTCGCAGGTAAGGGAGGACGGTCGTTCGCCCTTACAATTGATGATGTATCAAGGAGAGTCAATATTCACCCCTCAATTGCAGAGAAGATTATTGCTGATTTTGTAAAGAAAGGCGTATTCATGAAATTTTCTGTAGAGGGGAAAAACGTCATTTTTCATAAAACCCACGTTTTATCTCTGAAGGAAAGGGTTTTGAACGAATTAAGAAAATTTCATAAAGATAATCCTTTGAAAGTAGGGATTGACGAAACACACCTAAAAACGCTTCTGGGCAAAAATATAAACCCCTTATTAATTACCGCAGCGCTTTCTTCCTTAAGAAATGAAAAGTCAGTCAAAATTACGGATAATAAGTATTCGCTCATGAATTTTAAGATTCAGGTGTCAACGCAGGAAAGAGGCGTAGCAGACAGGATTGAAGATGTCTTTTTAAAGTCGGGGTTTACTCCCCCTTCGATGGAAGAAGTGTGTGCAAAATTTGGCGCTTCCAGTAAGACCATCATCTCTTTGCTTACCGAACAGAAGAGACTCGTTGAGGTTGAAAAGAGCTTGTGTTTTCACGCAACAGCGCTTGAAAAATTGAAGGAAAATGTAAAAGAATACATTCTGAAACAAGGCCCCATCAGCGTGGCGCAGTTCAGGGACTTAACCAAAACCTCCCGTAAATACGCAGTCCCGCTGCTGGAATATTTCGACGCCATCCATTTCACCAAACGGACGGGGGATGTGCGGATATTGCTGTAAAGCAGAAATACAATAGATTCTCAATGCAATTCAGCCGATTTTGGCTTGACGTACGCTATATCATGCGATAATACGCAGACAATTTATAGAATAAAGACAAAATAGATGTCAGGTGAATTAAACAAGAAAGAGGTGATGAAATATGACAAAGTTGTTGGAAAAGCATTTGAGGAAGTCTCTAAATTATCTGAAAAAGAGCAAAATATAGTTGCCAAGTGGTTGCTTGAAGAACTTGCTGCAGAAAGGCGTTAGGAAAAGACATTTGTAGAATCTGAAGATCTATTAAGCCAACTTGCAGACGAAGCGCTTGAGGAACATAGACAGGGAAAAACAAAGCTGTTAAATATTGATGATTTATGATCTCTCATACAACTCAGCGTTTCCGAAAGCTATTTGAGAAATTGCCAAAGAACATTCAAAGGTAAGGCAAAGACGCATATAAGAAATTTAGAGTTGATCCATATCATCCGAGTCTGCATTTCAAGGTATGAAAAGTTACTAAATCAAATAATAAATGCCTAAAAATTCATTCAAGCAGACAGCATCCGGAGTCGTCGATGATTTCGGTCGTTAGACAACATAACAATTACCATAGCGAAAGATTTGCCCCCACTTGGATTGCCCTTTGTTTTTTGCTTTTAAGACTAAGCAAGCCGCCTCCCTGTCAGGTGGTACTGATACTCTCTCTTATCCGTGTTCAGTCTCTGTGGGCTCAGTATTAGATTCTCTAAAACGAAGTTTAAAACCAGTTGCAACGTGCAAGAGATCTACACACGTCTTTATGAGTATATATCGTTCTTCCCTAGTTAGATCATATTCCCGTTTGCATTGATATTTCATTATTAAAAAAAATGCTGAAAATTGACTTGCTCTTTTATAAAGATCTCTTTTGAAATTCTCAGGAAGATTATATCCATTTGGGAAAAAAGGATTTGATGTGTCTTGCCATAAGACATTTAAATAACGGTGAGTGAAGTCTTCCATAATTTCATGAAGCGAGAGGTCGTCTAGCTTTAGATCTAGTGAAGATAATTTTTCAGAAGCAATATTTATCTTACGCAACATTGAATTAATGTTAAGCCTGATAGAGATTAATTCTGCAATAGTTAACCCTGTTTCATATGCCGGGTCTATCAATGCTATATCAGAATGGAAAGCCAAATAAATTTTTTTAATATGAAAGGACTCGCCGAGTATTATTAATTTTTTCTTGCCAAATTCTATTTTCTTAGCTTCTTCATAAAGTTTTGTTACTGCTTTTTTATATTGAGATGATGTAGACGATTTCAATAATTTGTTTTTTTCTTCTTCAGTAATGATTCCTTTAAAAACAAGTTCGTGCTTGGAGCTATCGTAACTTATTTTATCTTTAAGATCCTCGTGAAATATCGGAGGGGCTCCTTCATATTTTACAGAAGTTTCATTATTTGTATAGTCGATATATAAATAAGACGCATTTAACCCTAAATGTCCAATTGCCCCAAAATCCTTATGAATTTTCTCACTTTCAGAACAAAGTTCTTGCCAGAGTTCTTTCAGTTGGAGACCATCTTGTATTAAAAGCTTGGATATTTCTTGATAAACGAAGCTATTATTGTTTTGAGGTTCTTTGAATATTGATTCACTGCCTTTTAGACAATCTTTGTATGATAATGGTTTGTAAAATCTGAGTTTATCAAGGTGATCGATAAGGAGTTTTACTAATTTATGACGTGGTTCCTCATCTTGAATTTCCTTATTAAGACAGTTTGGTATATAAAGTCGATCAATATATGATCGAATACCCAGCGTCACACTGTGGATATTCCCAAGAAAATCTCCTAAACAAGACGCAAGCTGTAAAAGAGGTTTCTTTGAAAGTATAGTAGAAGATAATTCCTTTGCTTTATTGCGAAAACTCTCTTGGATATAAAGCGACTGCATTAAGCGGGCAAAAGGTTCAAGCCTTTCTGGTGAGGCATACTGTACGGTTGCCAATTCCAAACAGGGATATAATGTTTCTACAATTTCAACTTTTGTATCTACAGATTGAGAATTCCTCTGAGTATTTTTTGCGTATTCGTTCGTAACCTTGTCTATAGTTTTAATGATTTGTTCTCCGAGTACATGGAGATAAACAGTACGTCTCGGAGAATCATTTAAAAATTTATTTCGTCCAATTATAGGGTAATATTTAATATAAAGTTCACAAGGTAAATTATTGATTTTTTCTATCTCAGTAGGCTTGGATCGCCATAAAAATGCGGTAAAACTTCTACCCGAATGTGTAGGTACAGTGCAAAAAAAATCAACTTTTTCATTGTTTTTATCGTTTTCTGGTTTCACAATTATTTTTTCATTGGAAGAATTTCCAGAAACTGCGTAAAGCAGAATTGAGGCAAAGCTAAAAGGAAAGCGTTTTTTAGAATCCTCATTACAAATATTTAATGTTTCAAAAGATTTATGTGCTTCGGATGATATACCACAACCAGCTTCAACAAATTGTGCCGCATAGGCTAGTGATTCTTCCGAAATGTTATATAAATGGAACAAATAAGGATTTTTCTGAATTGTTTTTTCAGTTTCTTCATTTCTTGGATTCCTTGATATTAGTAGATTACAAATTTCAGGGAATCGTTCTGCGAGGTTATTGAAGGAATCTTGCATTAAATGTATTAAGTCATAGCCAAATGGTCCATCCGTTACTGTAGTTATTAATGATTTAAAAATTTGTTTATCTTGAACAATTTCTTTGCATATCTGATGTTGAGTTTTGTGCGTTACCCAGTTAAGTTCTTTCATAGATTCAAATTTTGGGGGATCTTTTGCAATATTACGAATCTTGTAATTCCATTTTTGTGCTAAAATATGACGAATATTACCACTTTTATTAATCTTTTTTGTTATTTCTTTAAAAGTTATACTACGGAGTCTTTTAAAGGCTTTAAGTATATTTGTCCTATCTTCTTCTCTTTTTACAATTGTGTTTATAGATAACCTTGCCCATGCGGAGTCACGAGTAACTCGTTTCAAGAAACTTACCACATTAGTAGATTCCCGATGCCTCACAATAATTTCTCCTCTAGCATATCCTTTTAATTGTTTACAAAGGTTCTTTGGTTTATTATTAAATTTTGATAATAAATCATAATTTGACAATATTGTAAGATATGAATCCTCTCCAAGTTCGTTAGATTTATCTTCGAAGGTTGGGAAAACCCCCTTATTTAGTAACATTCGGAAGGTTTTCAGTTTGGTAGTCAAACAACCGCCATATATATTTAGTAATTTATCTGTTTGCATATATTCTCGCCGTTTCCGTATAGTACTGATAGTACTAAACCCCCAATCTTCATCGCTACTATAAGTAGCACTTATTATTTTCAATCCTTTGTTTTTGTTTAACATTTCAATATTATTAAGAATGATATTGGAATACGGTTCTATGTAAATATCATCATCACCGAAGTGAATATAGTGTTCTGGATGATTGCAATTTTTTGTTTTTTCATATATGTTTTTCAACATAACATTAAGGACAGTAGTTTTCCGCCATTTGCCTTGTTTACCGCTTTCTCCTGGTGTACGTCGATTATCAACATAATAAATCACAACGGGTATTTTACGTGAAAAAGCCATTGTAGAAGCGAATCGAAATACTTCGTAAAAGCTATTATCATCTGAAAAATTGACGCATACGTGAAATTTTATATAATAGTCTTTAAGTAATGAATCAACATCATAACAAAGACAAGCTAATGATCTGAAAGTTTTTCGGTATCCGTTAGAAATTGGGACCAAAACAGAGATTTGACCTTTTTTAGGGTTTTTACTTTCATCATTTAAATCTTTATTGATTTCGCAATATCTAGCTTTCACATTTATTTCTTCATTTTCATTTGGAAGAGATGTCCACATATCTTCACTTGGATATGTATTGAAGAATGTGCGAGGGCGGAATTCCTTAAGTATTAAATTATTTTCTAGGATACGGCGCTCCCACTCATAGTGGGAAAAAATGTCTTTTACTAAATTTTTCCACTCTTCTATTGTTTGGGTTGAACTCAGGTTGTTCCCATCTATAATTATTTTATCTTTAGATGAAGAAGTATTTATTTCTGTATAGATTTCTTTGGCAGTACTATATAAGAGTTTCCCTCCATAAATGGTGTCTTCTTTATATTTCCCATATTTATTTTCGAATTCTGATAAACGACTTAATTTTTTTGTTTTAAACTTGCTCATAAGTTTACATTCCTAAGCGATGTATTAATGTTATCTACAATATTCCAATACTTATTTCCGAAGATTAACCATTCTGCAATTTTGGTATTTTCTTACAAAAAGCCTTTAGTTACCTAAAAGATAAACACATATTTGTTTTATCCCGTAGATTTGTTCTGAAGTAAGATTATACTTATCGTATTCTGTTGCTAACACACTCAATAATGTAAAACCTGCAAAGAACAAATAATCTCTATGAAATGAATCATTATCTGCCAAACGCTCTCCCGCAAAGTTTCCATTTTCTAAACAGCTATTCAAAGTCCTATCATATTCATCACAAAAACATTCGACTAGTTTAAGTAAAATGTTAATATCCGAAACGTTTTCTTCAACTATTGCATGTTTTAAAACAGAGTATAAGCTATGGCCTGCTTCATATGAGGGGTCCAAAAATGTTATATAGTCAAAATCATAAATTTTTATTTCCGAAAGAGTATTCTTATTTACAAAAAGGTTATTTAGTTTGAAGTCTAGGTGTCCAATTGATCCATTTTCTTTAAACCTTTTTATGGAACTTTTGCAAGTTTTAGCAAACCTATCTTGCATGTGGATGCCTCTTTCAAAAAGTATTTTTTTAACATCAGAATATATTAGATTATCTTTATGATACGAATTATCCAGAGAATGATACATTCTTGTAACCCAATTGTGATTTTGTAACCAAGTTCCGTAACAGTTACTAGATGAAAATCTAATTTCGTTACCAACGTTATTTAATAATTGCATTATTCGTATATCATTAGTTAAATGTTCATTAAAATGTCTTACAATTCCAAAAGATTTACCGTGATATTTTGCTAAAACTTTTGCATAAATCTTAACTGCCGCAGTTATATCTAGATTAATATCTTGATGATGCACAAGTTCGACATAATTATCGCTTAGATCCTTTTGGATTAGGACAGACGAGGCTATCTTGTCTATTGGATTTGCTTCTTCTGGACTAAAACTATTTTTTCGTGCGGTTTCAAAGTTTGGATAAATAATACCAACAACTGCTTCCTTTCCCAACAGTTCCCCAAATATTTGTGCGCATGCCACACTGTAATATGTTGTTTTTTGGGGAATATGTCTCTGGAAGTATCTAAAACCTAGTGGATCGTGGTAGCGAACAAAGTATTTTGTTTCTCCTGAGTGAACGAAGAAAGAGAAGTTACTATTTCCGAGTTTCTCCTGTTTTCTAATAACTACTGGATCAGATAAAACGATGCTAGCTTTTTTAAAAATGGACTTTATTACCTGAATATCTTCTAACATCCCCCTTAATTCATATGTTCTGTTTATAATAGCTCTGAGTGAATATAAAGTTGTATCGACTGTGTCTCTAAATTTATCCAATTCATGTCCTTTAGATGCAATTGATTGTTCTATATACTTGAATTTTTGTTTTTCAGTTAACCCAGGCCTTCTAAGTTCTCTTTCTGTGTCTCTATCAATAACTCCAATCCTTAATAAGTCAGCAATCAATCTTGCTATTCTTGGTTTATTATTAATTAGGGAATAACAGAATTCATAGTCATTATTAATGCCTTTATTATTGATTTTTTTAATGTTTTTCATAATTTTCTAATTCAGAGAATGAAAAACTTAGTTTTTTGGTTGATTTTATAAAACAAATTATTTCATAAAAAGCTATTTTGATTAATACCCACAAGTGTATATTTATATCCAATCCCTTGCTTAAGCTATCCACAAATAGCCATGGGATAGTATATGTCTTTACATATTTGGTGTTAATATGCAAAATGTTGAAGGTTTTTTCAATAGCAAAATGGGAGTGCATTGGGGCAAGTCTTGCTCATTGCTATTTTATATTTTAGGGAGACAATTACCTTTTATTGAATATCAAGCCATTCATTACAGTCAATCGCTTATAATACAGAAAATAAAATCTGTTATCAAGGCAGTACTTTAGGTTGTGTTGCGCGAAGTTAAATCTAGTGATTTATTATAACATGATAAAATAAATGGGTAAAGATGGTTATCCTGACGTTGAATCTTTATTAATGACAGATAATAGGTGAAACCCAAAATTAGTTTTTAGAATATTTAAGAAATAGTAGATTCCGTTTCTCAATCCAAGCTATGGTACTTGACCCTTGCCACTCTGTGAAATTGATGTTTTGCCCGTTCTTTCGGACAGGCATGATCAATGTATTATGATGAAGATGATTCCTAACAGAGACAGTATCCCGCCAATAATTTCCCTCTCATAGTGTTCAATGGCGCAGAGGTTTATCTTTCTAACACCGTTATACGCCAGGATCGTCAGCCCTACCATGCTCGAAACGGTTGTTATGGACAGGATTACAGAAAGCAGAAAAAGTGAACCCCAGCTTATTGTGCTGGCAGCGAGAAATATGGGCAAGACGGCTACACAGGGCGAGCAGCTGAGCATCATGAATAACGAAATGACGATTGCCTTATCGGAGAATTTTGTGTGATTATGATCGTGTTTGCATGGTCGTAATCTCCCAAAAACAACGAATATGATACCCAGGACAATTAAGATACAGGCTGCAACGGGTTCAGCAACAGTTTCTGCATATTTTGAGATGCGAAGCCCAATCAAGGCGATGATTGAACCTAAAATACACGTTGCTACGGCATGCCCCAGTCCCGCTATGGAAGTAATAAAGACGGTTTTTGTCAGACTCCATTTTTGCCCTCTTCCTATCAGCACAAATGGCATCCAGTGATTTGGCATTACGGCATGGGTCAGGGCAATAAAAAAGGTAGCGCCGATAAGACCGATTGTTGTTGTATTCTGCATTGATAGTTATAAGTTGTAAATTATCAGTTGAAAGTTGTGAGGTGAAAGATTAAAGTCGGAAGAAACGGTTACCTCTTTTGTGTTCTTAATAATGATTGTTCTAATCCGTATAGCATTTTTGAACATTCTTCATATCTGTTGATAAATATATTCAAATTTTCGTTGGTTAAATATTTTTTTGCATTTGCTATTCTTAAATGATGCATGGTTTCCCTGATTTCCCCCTGTGAACGACTGATACCTTCTAAATATATATTTGTATGTTTGTTCCCAAATCCCTCAGATAAGTTTGCTGGAGCAGAATTAGACGAGCGTCTTAATTGAGAACCCAGCTCGTACAATTCAAATTTAGGAAAAGTCATTGTTAATTCATGTACTTCTAACGCAAGCTGAAAGAGTTTTTTATATACTTCAAGGTCTTCTACTCTCATAAAACAGTAATCGATCCTTACAACTTGTAACTTTCAACTTAAAACTTTTAACCACACTATTGCCCAATAATTGCTATATTTGCCTCGTCCGCGGCTTCGATGGTTTCTTCAATATCGAGAATGAGCGTCTTTCCTGCCTCAAGCGCCAGGACGGATGCCGAGGCTTCTTTTAATGTTTTAATGGTTTCCAATCCCACACTAGGAATATCAAACCGCGGGTCAAAATCATGTTTGCTGACTTTAATAACCACAATATCGCTTTTCCCAAGGCTTCCACCGCGGCGAATGGCTTCATCCGTGCCTTCGAGCGCCTCCACGGCTACAATGACCTTCTCTTTTATGACAAGGCATTGTCCAATGCCAAGCCGGGCGATTTCTTTGGCAATAGGCCATCCGAATTGAATGTCTTCCATTTCCTTTTCTGTTGGCTGTCTTTTCGTCAAAATGCCCTTTTGTGCAAGGAGTTGCGGTACGTAGAGAGTAGAGTTTTGCAACTCAATACCGTCCTTTAATAATTCATCGGCAACAGCTCCCAGCAAGGAGTGGTCGTCCCTTTTTTTAACGTTTCTGTACCAAAGGTTGATTGTCCTTAAGTCTGGCAGGAATCGGAGGTTTCTCCAGGAAGAGAACATGTTGGTTTTCGTGAGTCCGCCAGCCATAACCGCCTTTGTGATATGTTCATCCTTAAATATTTTGATGAGTTTGCCTATTTGAGCAACACCTATCCAATAGAGTTTATCAACGTGTTGTTCTATTTCTGGCGAAGTCTCATTGAAAATTCCAACGGCAATGACGGGGACTTTGTTATCCCGCGCCCCTTTGGCAAACAATATCGGGAATCGTCCGTTTCCAGCTATTAGTCCGAGTTTTTCCATAAAATTATTTTCACCGCAAAGAACGCAGAGATCACGGAGATTTTATTAAAGCTGGGGGTTGTGAAGTCTAGAAGACGAGAATTCCAACCTTCCAATTTTAGATTCTCGACCCCAGACCAAAACCTCACATCTGCCCAATATCACAATTTATCAACTTCCATTTTATTCCCACTTTGCTTACTCTGCGGTGCGCTATCGCGATTTTCCAATTGCTCTATTCTTTTCTCAAGGGTTTTAATATGATCTCTCATTTCGGGGAGTCTTTCGATGATCACATAACATCGGCGCATACGCTGAATAGGGAGCGCAGGTGTGCCCAGATAAGTTTCATTGTCAGGGATGTCATGCGCCACTCCAGAATATCCACCAACGGTAACATTGTCGCCAATTTTAATATGTCCGACAAGTCCAACTCCGCCGGCAAGGGTAACGTGTTTACCAACCTTTGTTGAGCCCGCAATGCCTACCTGGGATACAATTAAGGAATTTTCACCAATCTCGACGTTGTGTGAAATAACAACCTGGCTGTCGATCTTTGTTCCCTTTCGGATAATCGTTTCACCCATCGCAGCGCGGTTAATTGTCGAATTTGCTCCAATATCCACGTCGTCTTCAATTACGGTAATACCGACCTGAGGGATTTTGTAATAACTCTGGCCATCCGGTGCGTATCCGAAACCGTTGCTGCCAATAACGGTATTGCTGTGGATGGTCACTCGATTGCCGATTACGGTATCATTGTAAATTACGGCATTTGGATAAATAATGGTGTCGTCACCGATGGTACAGTGATCTCCGATATGGACACACGGGTATAGAACCACGCGGTTGCCAATGCGTGTATTTTTGCCTACGGTGGTGTATGCATGGATAGAAGCATCTTTTCCAATGATTGCTGTTTTGTCGATCCTGGCAGAATCGTCAATGCCTCTCGTATATGAAGGTTTTTCGTACATCAGGAGTTCTACCAGTTTTGCAAATGCTAGATAGGGGTTGTTGCTTACCAATAGGTTTCTTTTTATATCCTTTAATTTTGGGGAAACAATAATAGCAGAGGCATTGGTCTGGTGGATTTTTTTTGTATATTTTTCATTGGATATAAAAGTAATATACCCCTCCTGTGCATCGTCAATGCTCATAACCCCTTTTATTTTTACGGTAGGGTCTCCAACAACCGTACCGCCAACGTATTCAGCAAGTTCTTTTAAGGTTTTTTCCATAGGAAACCTTATCTAATACTTTCTTTTCCAAACAAATATTGTTTTTTAATCGATATTTTACCATAAGACACGGTTTCACACGAGGTTGTTTTCGTCACAAGACGCACAAGGAACAAGGTGACGATTAAGAGACCCCATACAAGTACCCCGGTGACCACCTTGCTATCACCGAAAAGCCACCCAAGGTTTGTTCCCACGTGGTCGAATAATAATATATTGGTCTTAATGAGAACTATCCAGCCTGTATGAAGCCCTATGGCAAAATAGAGGGAATTTGTCCTCAGACAGGCGTATGACAGCACCACGCCGACAAGGAAAATACCAATTATTGTAGGCATAATGGTGTTGAAATTTATTAATAAATTTGCGAAGGATTGGTAAATTACCTCGAAACCGATAAACGGTTGAAAACCTGGAGATACCAATAATTTTACCTTGAAGAAGTGTAATAAAGAATAGAACAGGCTGCTGGCACACACTGCAGATACGGTATGCATATTACGCAAAAAACTTTGAAAGATAAAACCCCTGAAGAATATTTCTTCGATACACCCGACAAGACCTGCGATTAGCAAAATTTTGAAAAGCTGAAAGAATAAGTCACCGAGAGATTTTGCATCAACCTGTAAAATTTTGGTGCCTGTAATGAACAGGAAGGAGGTGTACAGGATAAATATCCCGGTGCTCAAGAAGAAGCCCATCTGCAAATGTTCCCACCATCCCGTGGTGTGTTTTATGCCAATTGTTGAAAGGGAATTGATCATCAGAGGTTTTCTGAACAAGAAAATAATGAGGATGGCAACACCCAGGATGATACGCCGCATAACCTTCCCGAAATCATAACTCCCATGCTTATAGTTAAGCAGGTCTGTCACCAAGGTGCTCTGCGGTACCAGCGTGTCAGAGGCGATCTTTATCAGCGGTGCAAGCAGACTGCTTATGAATAATATGAATAAAAACAAGAGGAGTATTTTCTTATATTGCTTTAAATTATGAAATGAAATCATGGTGAAATGATAGTGTCGTAAAAAGGAGTTGTCAACTGAAAATACTCTATGATTATAGTTTACAAGGGATATTTACGGAATTAACGAGAAATAAAATAAGTGACGAGTGTCATGTTATAGTTTGTTGTGAGCAAAAAAACATGAAACCAGTAACCTTTTTTGAAGCTTTACGGTTTGCTGAATTATATTGACTCGACTGTTGTATTTAGCTATATTACTTCACTTGTTTTTTGACAGGATTTATCTGCCAGAAAGTCACTAAGACACAATGTTGGCAGGTTGGGTAAAGCAACCTGTCCTCGACCAGATTGCCAGAGGTTAAAGGCTGGAGGCTGGAAACGAAGCGGCATAATAAAAAATGCAAAATGCAAAGTTCTGATTGAAACAGAAGGTTTGAACAATATGAAACAAAAAAAGCCATGGGGAGGGAGGTTTACAAAGCAGACGGCGGCATCGGTGGAGTCATTTACCGAGTCGATTTCCTTTGACTGGCGACTCTATAAATACGATATCGAAGGGAGTATCGCCCACGCAGCAATGCTTGCCAAATGCAAGCTCATTACAGAAAAAGAGAAGGCAGCGATTGTTAAAGGTCTCAATGAAATTCTCTCAGAGATTCTTGCCGGAAAGTTCGAGTTCAAGGAGTCTCTTGAAGACGTGCATATGAATATCGAGTCGGCATTGATCGATCGGATTGGCGAGGCTGGCAAAAAGCTTCATACCGCCCGAAGCCGAAACGACCAGGTTGCCCTTGACCTGCGGCTCTGGACTCGTGATCAAATTCAGATAATGATAAACCTTCTGGCAAAGTTACAAGGAGAATTGGTAAAGAAGTGTAAGGAGCATTTTGGCCTTATTATGCCGGGTTTTACCCACCTTCAACATGCACAGCCTGTCTTATTATCACACTATCTGCTGGCATACGTCGAGATGTTTGAACGAGACAAAACGCGGCTCCAGGATTGCTGTGCCCGACTTAACAAATCACCATTAGGCGCTTGTGCCCTCGCAGGCACGACACTTCCCACAGATCCGCTGCATACGGCAAAATTACTGGGCTTTCAAGGGGTTTGTGAGAACAGTATGGATGCCGTAAGCGACAGGGACTTTTGTGTTGAGTATGCATTTTGCCTTTCCTCAATCGCTATGCACATGTCACGGCTTTGTGAGGAGTGGATTATCTGGTGCAACGATGAGGTTAAGTTTATCGAAATTAGTGATGCATATTGCACGGGTTCGAGCATTATGCCGCAAAAAAAGAATCCCGATGTGCTGGAGTTGATTCGGGGTAAAAGCGGTCGTGTGTTCGGGCATTTGACATCTTTGCTCACTCTACTCAAGGGACTGCCATTGAGCTATAATCGGGACATGCAGGAAGATAAGGTGGCAATATTTGATGCTTCAGATACCGTCCAAAATTCGTTATCGATACTGGCCGAGCTTGTGGCGAATACGAGTTTTAATGGCGAAAGGATGACGCAGGCATGTGAGAAGGGCTTTATCGATGCTACTGCGCTTGCAGAGTACCTTGTCAAAAAGGGCGTACCGTTCCGTAAGGCGCATGAAATTGTAGGGAATATTGTGCGGGAGTGTATAAGGGCGCATTGCAGGCTGGAGGATTTGCAATTGGAGGGTTTCAAGGCATTCTCTTCTGCTATAGAAAAGGATGTTTATAAGGCGCTGGGTGTGGAGAACTGTATAAAGAATTATAAAAGTCACGGTTCTACAGCGCCGCAGTTTGTAAAAAAACGTATTAGATATTGGGAAAAGAAACTGAGCAACAGTTTACCACGGAAGAACGCAGATTAGCACGGAGTAAATAGCTTTTGAAAGGTTCAGTATAATTTCGTGAAACTCCGTGGTGCATATTATTTTTAAGGGTAAATAATAAATGAACGCTTTTGAATACAGAGGCAAGACGCTCTTTTGCGAGGGTGTAAGGATAGACGATATTATTTCACAGGTAGGCACACCTGCCTATATTTACAGCAAGAATGCAATTCTGACACGTTATCATGAGCTGGGGACAGCGTTCCAGGATGTCGATACCACGATCTGTTTTTCTGTCAAATCTAATTCAAACATCTCTATTTGTAAAATCCTGGCAGAGGAGGGATCGGGTTTCGATGTGGTTTCCGGCGGTGAACTGTTTCGTGCTATCAAGGCCGGCGGAGATCCTTCAAGGATTGTATTTGCCGGTGTTGGTAAGATGGACAGGGAAATAAAGTATGCCCTTGAGAACGACATCTTTATGTTTAATGTAGAATCTGTGGCAGAACTTGAACACATTAATAAACTGGCTGGAGAGGCTGATAAAACACCAAGAGTAGCCTTGCGGATAAATCCTGACATCGACGCAAATACCCATGCAAAGACTACCACGGGAAAAAAGGAAAACAAATTCGGAATAGACCTTTCTGAGGCTGAAAAGATTATTAAGCAATCTGCACGATATTTGAATGTTGACCTGTGCGGATTGCACGTGCACCTGGGTTCGCCCATTTATACGGTTGATCCTTATGTGCGCGCCCTCAGGAAGATTTTGGCGTTAATTCAAAATTGCAGAAATGAGGGCCTGGACATTGAATACATAAACATAGGCGGCGGTTATTGTATTTCGTACACAGGAGAAAAAGTCATACGGCCAAAAGACTATGCATCGAAAATTCTTCCGCTGGTGAAAGAAATGCAATGCAATTTGATTATGGAGCCAGGACGGTTTATCATTGGGAATTCCGGGGTCTTGATTTCTCAGGTGATTTATACAAAGGAGACCATACACGGGAAGAAGTTTGTTATTTGTGATGCCGCTATGAATGATTTAATACGCCCCGCCCTGTATGATGCCTTCCACAGGATATGGCCGGTAAATACTAGTATAAAGATGCCAGAGGTGGAAAATCCTGATAAAACAACGGTAAAGAAAGGTATGGAATTGGTTGATATCGTAGGTCCGGTTTGTGAAAGCAGCGATACCTTTGCCACCTATAGGGCATTGCCAAAGGTAAAAGAAGGGGATTTGCTGTCCATATTCAGCGCTGGCGCCTATGGTTTTACGATGAGTTCCAGTTACAATTCCCGCCCGCGCCCGTGTGAAGTGCTGGTGGATGGCGACCAGTTTCGTATCATCAGAAAACGTGAGACGTATGAAGATTTGGTGAGAGGTGAAGATTTGTAGCAGTTCGGCTCACCGCAAAGACGCAAAGGGCGCAGTTAAATTAAGAGGATGAGAGGTTGTGAAGATTTTGTAGGTTGGGTCAAGCGGAGCGGACCCAACAAATATAGTGGCGATGGGTTCACTTCGCTTAACCCATCCTACCCATAATATAGTGTTGAGGTAAGATGGCAAAATATTATCCGATACTCCTGAATATTCAGGACAAAAAGTGTTTGGTGGTTGGCGGCGGTAATGTTGCCTGGCGCAAGGTATGCAGTTTAAAAGAAGCGGGAGCAAGGGTAACGGTGGTGTCTCCTGAATTTTGTCCTGAAATGGAAAAAGAAACGGGGATTGAAAGGATTCAGCAGAAATATGAAGAAGGGTTTCTGGCTGGAGTGTTGGTTGTGGTTGCCTCTACTGATGATGAAGAGGTAAACAAAAAGGTTTATTATGATGCGGTGAAGATGGGTATTCTGGTAAATGTAGTCGACAGGCCGGAATTTTGTTCGTTCATAGTGCCGGCAACCATTAGTCGTGGTGACTTGAGCATCAGTATTTCAACTGGCGGGGCAAGTCCAGCGCTGGCTCGGAATATCAGAGAGAGTCTGGAAAAACAGTTTGGGAATGAGTATGGTGAATATACAAAACTCTTGTCAGAAACGCGGCGAAAGATACTTTCTGAGGTTTCTGACGAATCGATAAGACGTGATATCTTGCAGCGAATAGCAGACCTTGATATGCTCGATGTTGTTAAGGAAAAGGGCATAGCTGAGGCGAGAAAGAAGATTTTAGGGATTATTTCTGAAAAAATTCACCGCAAAAGCCCGCCCTCATGAAAATGGGGGACGCAAAGAACGCAAAGGAATGCCTGGGGTGATAAAAAATGGAATTTATGTTTTTCTTGCTGTGCGATGGTTTGGACTGATGCAAAATTTTTAAGGAGAAATAAGTCGACAAGGTCTATAGACTTCTTTTTCCTTGCAAGATTTTTTGTGAGTTGATAAGATAAAATTAAATGTAATGTAAGATTGTTAAATCCTTTGGTACTGGCTTGTCCAGGTTAGGAGCTTGAATGGCTGAAAAGACTGTTACTCAGAGAATAGACCTTAATGAATTAAAATCAGGTGGTTTCATAAAACAAACTCAAAAAGACCTTTTTACCGTCCGACTGAAGGTGCCCGGTGGAAGGATTACGCCGGAAAAGCTGACAAAGGTTGCAGAAGTTGCGAAGAAATATAGCAGGTTGGGATACTGTCACTTGAGCTTCAGGCAGTCGGTAGAAATTATTGGTGTACATATTGATGACTTTGATGCCGTAGTGAAGGAGTTGGCTACGGTAGGACAAAAAATTGCCTCTTGCGGTCCAAGGGTCAGGGTGCCCACGGCATGCGGCGGTTGTGAGTATAACCCTAATGGAATTATGGATGCGCAATCAAAGGCATTGGAGGTTGATGATAAGCATTTTGGCACGCCCTGCCATCATAAGTTTAAAATGAGTTTTTCAGGTTGTCCGATTGATTGTGCAAGGACAAGGGAGATGGATTTGGGGTTTCAGGGTGTGGTGTATCCTGTATGGAGCAAAGATTTATGCAATGGATGTACCTTGTGTGCCAAGGCCTGTCAGGAGGGTGCAATTGTATCGGATAAAGAGGGCAGGCCAATGTTTGACGAATCTAAGTGCGTGTATTGCGGTGATTGTATCAGGGCATGTCCGACAGACGCCTGGAAGGATAAGAAGAAGGGTTGGCTGGTGCGTACCGGTGGAAAACATGGAAGACATCCGCGTGAGGCGGATCTGGTGGCCAATTTCCTGCCGGATAGTAAAGTTAACGATTTTATTTCTGCAACCCTGAAATGGTATAAAGAGAACGGTAAGACAAAGGAAAGAATTGGTACCGTAATAGACCGTGTAGGTTTGGGTAAATTCAAAAAAGAAGTTGCAAGTGCATTCAGATAACAAAATAATGGAATAATTGTATAAACATACAAAATCACGATGATGAAGGACAAAAAGAAATTCGTCATATTTGCTCACAGCGGCACTTATGATAAGCTGTATCAGATCATTACTTTGGCCATTACAGCCGCCGCGATGGGAAGGGAAACCTATATTTTCCTTTTTTTCTGGGCGTTGAGGAGATTTGTGAATGACGAGTTTGATGTCAAAAAATTGTCCGATGAGTTTGGCGAAGAGGGTGGACGATTGTCAAAACGTATGCAGGAAATTAATCCCGTCTCTCTCAAAGAGATACTTAATGAAGTAAGAAGGATGGGGAATTTAAAGGTCTATGCATGTACGGCGGCTGTGAAACTCATGGAATTGGAAGAAGCTAAAGTTAAATCCAGGGTAGATGATATCCTAGGGCTGACGACTATTTTGGAAATGGCTGATGGTGCAGAAACACAGCTATTTATATAATGGACGAAAGGCAGTGTCGTGGCAGGTACGGTAACGAAAAATTCTAAGTGCATATCAAAACGGATATCCAAAAGCTCCATTTCAGACAGAATTGGGAATACTCCTCTTTTGAAAATTAATAGAGTTACCAATGATTTAAAAGACAGAGATGTGGAAATATATGTTAAGGCTGAGTGGTTAAATCCTGGAGGTTCTGTTAAGGACCGCCCTGCATTGAGGATTATAGAAGATGCTGAAAAATCCGGGAGATTAAACCGAGACAAAATCATTGTGGATTCCACATCAGGAAATACGGGTATTGCTTATGCGCTCGTTGGTGCCACGAAGGGATACAAAGTAACCTTGGTAATGCCTCAAAACGTTAGTGAGGAACGGAAGAGGATTGTGCGTGCCTTTGGAGCGAAGATTGTATTTACAGATCCATTGCTGGGCTCGGATGGCGCAATGATAGAGGCGAAGAGGCTTGTGAGTGAAGAGCCTTCAAAGTATTTTTATGCCGACCAGTATAATAATCCTTCAAATTGGAAGGCACATTACGAAACTACCGGTGTGGAGATATGGGAACAAACGGGAGGCGAGATAACCCATTTTATTGCATGTCTGGGGACAAGCGGAACTCTCATGGGTACAGGGCGGCGTCTGAAAGAATATAATCCTGATATTCAGGTGATTTCGGTTGAACCATCAACTCCTATTCATGGATTGGAAGGTATGAAGCAGATGTCTACTTCGATTGTCCCGGGTATATATGATGAGCATTTTCCTGATAGAAAGTTGATGGTGGATACGGAAGACGCCTATACAGCCGTTAAGCGTCTTGCGGCTGAAGAGGGGTTTTTTGTGGGATATTCTTCAGGTGCGGCACTTGTGGCATCACTCAAAGTGGCGAGTGAAATTGACAGAGGTTTGATTGTCACGATCTTCCCTGACAGGGGTGACCGGTATCTGAGTACGAGTTTTTGGGCAGGCGTGTAAAATTAGGTTTGTTAGAATATTTGGGAGTCAGACTTTGCTAGGTATTGATAATGATAAGCTTTGTTTTATAAAGGAACTGGTGAAAAAAAGCTATCCTCTCGAATGTTGTGGGCTTTTGATCGGTACAAATGCCTCAGAAAAAAGGGTAGTTGAAGTCTGTCCTGTGCAAAACAAAAATTTTGAAAGGGCTCATGACAGATACGTGATAGAGAAAAGTGATTTTGAAAAGGTTGATAAAGAAGCGGTAAAAAAAGGTCTTCAAATTATTGGCGTTTATCATTCCCATCCTGACCATCCAGCAGTTCCATCTGTATATGATACTGAACATGCATGTTCTTGGTTCTCGTATATAATTGTTGCTATTGAAAAAGGTGAAAAATTCGATACAAAATCGTGGGTTTTCAATGAAGGAAAGAAGCAATTCGAAGAAGAAGTAATAAAAGTGTGTTGAAGTGCTGACGTAGCGCCTCATGTTGCTTTGGGTGTGCTTAAAAACATGGATTTCAAAAATTTATAAAATTATTTTTATCGGGGAATTTTGCAAATGGCAGAGGATGAAAAGCTCGTTCCTGACGACCATATAGATTTAAGAGGAGTGCTCTGTCCGATTAATTTTGTGAAGACAAAATTAAAATTGGAAATGATGGATTCTGGTCAGGTTTTAGAGATAATATTAGATGATGGGGAACCGATAAGGAGTGTTCCTCGAAGTATAAAAGAAGAAGGTCATAAGATAATAAAAGTAGAGAACATGGAAGGCGCTTATCGTTTATTGATAAAAAAAGCGTGAAAGTATATTATACTTCTAGTAAAATATGCTTGACTTTTTTCATCGATAAATATAATATGCGCACTCTATAAATTGTACGCAAGAAATAATCGTATTATATGTAATAAATAATTTATAAATACTAAAGAATAAGGGCTTAAGTGGGAGGTTGTGTCATGGAAACAAAAGATAAAAATAAGTGTTGCACGTCGGAAAAAGAGGGGGGGATTTGGTTTACCGTTTCCCGTAGAAATTTTTTGACATTAGCCGGGTGGGCAATGTTTTTTGCCACATTAGGGGCGTATTTATCGCAAATTCTCGGGTACAAGGGTTTCTTTTATCCCAAGGTGCTTTTCGAGCCTTCACCACGATTTGCGGTCGGGAATCCAAATGCTTTTCCTGAAAATTCTGTGACCACCCTAAAGTCAAGGAAGATATTTGTTGTACGTGATGGCAATAGTTTTAAGGCTATTTCTGTCGTGTGTCAACATTTGGGGTGTGCAGTAGAATTTTCGAAAGAAAAAAATATTTTTGAATGCCCGTGTCACGGAAGTAAATATTATCGGAATGGTGTGAACTTTGCCGGTCCAGCACCAAGACCTTTGAATCATTTTGAAGTTGTTCTTGATGATGCGGGTAAGCTGGTTGTGGATACAAGCAAAATCGTGCCTCTTGAAACCGAGTTAATTGTTTAATTTATTCTTAAAAATTTATTTAAAGAAAGTTCTTGTATGGGACAGACGACTATACCTAAAAAAGGAGTAAGAGCGCTTCTCGATTTGGATTGGTTACAACAAAATATTCGTTGCCAGCATCGATGTCCAGCCCATATGGATGTGCCTGGTTATATCCGCTTAATAAGCCAGGGTAAATACGCTGAATCTTACAAATTGATGAAAGAAACCAATCCGTTCCCCGCCGTTTGTGGATATATTTGTCCACACCCCTGTGAATCAAAATGTAAACGTGGTGATTTTGACAGACCTGTAGCAATAGACGCCTTAAAGCGATTCGTCACTGATTATATTTTCAAGAACAAAGTAAAGCTTCCCGTCCCGAAAATTGTCCAGAGAGAGGAAAGGGTTGCCATTGTTGGCGCTGGTCCTGCCGGATTAGCGGCAGCAAATGACCTTGCGGGAATGGGGTACAAAGTAACGGTATTTGAAAAGGAATCTCAGGTCGGCGGTATGATGATGTGGGCGATTCCTTCCTATAGATTACCGCGTGAACAAATAATGTTTGATGTGAGCCACATTCTGGCTCGTGGTGTAGAGATAAAGACAAACACCCCCATTGGAAAACCAGGAAAGACAATTTCTGATTTATTAAAAGAAGGATATAAATCCGTATTTCTTGCGGTGGGTGCACAAAAGGGGAAGAGGCTTGAGATTCCTGGAGAAGAAGGAACTCAAGGTGTTATGGATTGTCTGGAATTCTTAAAAAATGTGAATGCCGGTGATATGAGAAGTCCGGGTAAAAAAGTAGCGGTGATTGGTGGGGGAAATTCTGCCATTGATGCAGCCAGGACAGCGCAGAGGATGAGTCCTGAAGTTTATATTGTTTACAGGAGGACAAGGGAAGAGATGCCTGCCCTGCCGTGGGAAATAGAAGAGGCAGAGCATGAGGGTGTCAAGTTCCATTACTTGGCTGCGCCTGTCAGGGTTTTAACCGAAGATGGAAAGGTTAAGGGGCTGGAATGCATTAAAATGAAAATGGGGAAACCTGATAATAGTGGCAGAAGAAGGCCAGAACCTGTTCCTAACTCTGAGTTTGTTATTGAAACGGATTGTATTATTACAGCTATCAGTCAGGAATCTGATCTGAAATTCCTGGGAGATAATCACGGATTCGAGGTCACCAAATGGGGAACGATTGCTGTTGATGAAACACTGATGACAAATAAAAAGGGCGTATTTGCTGGCGGTGACGTAACGTTGGGTCCAAGCACAGTCATTGAGTGTATCGCTCTTGGGCATTTAGCTGCGAAGTCAATCGATAGTTACATTAGAGGAGAAGAAATTCAAAAACCGAAGAAAAAGGTTTGGGTTACCCTTTTAGATAATGAATTTAATTTAAGAGAAGAAAATTACGATGCAATCCCCCGCGAAAAAATGCAAATGTTGCCTGTGGTGGATAGGCAGGGCACTTTTAATCTGGTAGAGCTTGGGCTGAATGAGGCTCAGGCGAAGGTTGAGGCATTGCGTTGCCTTAAATGCGACCTTAATATTAATGTTGAAACGAATGAATGTGTACTTTGCGGTCGATGCAGCATGGTATGTCCTGTTGGTGCGTTAAAGCAAGTTGATGTTTCTGATGAGAGCAAGGCGCATCGGCCTTATGTTAGTGAGGATGGTATTGTAATAAAATATACCGATGTTTGTATTCGTTGTGGCAATTGCAAAGATTGTCCTGTTAATGTAATATCCTTAAAGCGTGTGCTTTGGAAGCCTAATGAAGAAATTAATAAAATGATAGAAGAAACGGAGGAATAGGAGGACAAAATTTTAATTATGTGGGGAGGAAATCGCTTAAAATGTAATGTGGAGAAAGGGATATTCAAATGAAATTAATTCCGGATTTAATAAAGAAAATTACGGACAATGAAATTTGGAAGTCTGTATTTCGCCACGGTTACACGGATACCCCCAGAAATAGGGTTCTTCAAATCATAAGTAACGTATGGTTACATTTGCATCCGGCTAAGGTTCGGGAGCATGGCACAAAGATCCGATTTACTTGGTGTATGGGAGGAATTACATTTTTTATATTCCTTTTTGAAACGATAACAGGAATCCTGTTAATGTTCTACTATGTACCTGATGTAAATAGAGCGTATGCAGATATGGTTGATTTGATGTACGTGGTACCGTTTGGCAGGTTTTTGAGAAATTCTCACCGTTGGGGTGCGCATGCTATGGTGATCACGGTGAGTATACACATGCTTCGAGTGTTTTTGACAGGTTCGTATAAGCCACCCAGACAGTTCAACTGGGTATTAGGTGTGATCTTATTGGTTCTCACACTTTTATTAAGCTTTACTGGATATCTGTTGCCTTGGGATCAGTTGGGATATTGGGCTATTACTGTTGGTACGAATATGGCGCGCGCAACGCCACTTTTAGGCCACGAAGGGCCGTTTGCTTATATATTGGGCATGAGGGCAGATAATGATATCCGTTTTGCATTGCTGGGAGGGACAACAATAGGAGCTCCTGCTTTATTGCGTGCATATGTGTGGCATTGTATTGCAATACCTGTGATAGCTTCTGGATTGATGATGATGCATTTTTGGAGAGTGCGTAAAGACGGCGGTATTTCTGGTCCGTTATAGAAGATTTGACATTGTTCTTATAAGATTTATTGAAGATATTTCTGAGGAGTGGATCCATGGAAGTAAGGGCGGAAAGTAAAGGACTGGTAGAATTTAAAGACGATAGGGTTTTTACATGGCCCACCCTGGTTGCAAAGGAATTCCTTGCTGCAATTTTTGTTACGGTGGGGTTGCTTTTTTATTCGTATGTTGTAGATGCTCCGCTTAGGGAATTGTCGAATCCAGGGCAAGCCGAGAATCCGGCTAAAGCCCCATGGTATTTTTTAGGCTTGCAAGAGGCTTTAGTCTATTTTGATCCTTGGTTTGCCGGTGTTGCACTTCCTAGTCTTATTATCGTTGGTTTGATACTTATTCCATATTTAGATATTAATCCTAAAGGGAATGGTTACTATACTTTTAAAGAAAGAAAGTTTGCTGTATCAGTATTTGTTCTTGGCTACATCTATTGGTATGTCTTGGTATATATTGGCACAGCACTCAGGGGGCCTTTCTGGGCGTTTTTCTGGCCTTGGGAAAAGTGGACGCATGACTTCCCAACACCGCCGCCATTGCATAGTATGCCATTACCGTTAGGGATTATTCTCATGATGGGATTTTATTTTGCAGGTTTGGTGCTTCCTGCAATGATTAATCGGGACTTTTTTAATAAGCTAGGCATTGTCAGGTACGTGCTTACTATGGGGTTGCTTTTGACAATGATAGGCACGGTAATTAAGATGGTTTTAAGGCTTTCATTTAGTATAAAATACATTATTGCTACGCCTTGGATCAATATATAGTTGATTTAAGGATACTTAATTGTGAGTATTTCCAGAACAGGTGAATTATGAGCATACAAAGATTGATTTTTTTCGGTTTGAGTGCCTTATTTTTTATAGGCTCTTCAATGTGGATTAAGGATGAATTTAGTCCAGGGTGGGTAAAATATCAAAAGGAGTATTATAAAGAACAGGCGATAAAAGTTGAAAAGGAGTATGCTGCAGCTAACTCTGTAAAAGAAAAAGAGTTATTGGGTAAACGTCTTGCATCTTTGAAGAGACCTGTATATGAAGTTAAGCAGATACTCCTAAAAGGTGATTATAGTTGGGATAAAGGGCAAAATGGTGATAAAGTAGATCGGTGTATAACCTGTCATATTGACGAGGAAAAACTAAAGGCAAAACACCCTAACGCAAAAGAATTTCCCTTTGATATATATGGATGTGCGGTATGCCATGGTGGAATTGGAAGGGCGTTAAGCGAGGAAGTGGCTCATGAAGGAATATATTACCATAAGAGACAAATGGAGCAAAGATTAGTTGCGGCTGAACCACTGTTTGAGTTTTGGAGCGAATTGGCAACTCTAACTCCGGAAGAAAGTGACCCTAATCAAAGAGTGGAAATGGGAGATTTTAAAAAGTACAGTATTACCGGGGATAAAGCGATTTATGTGGGCAGTCAAAAGTGTCTCAAATGCCATACGGGTTTAACCTCACCGCATGTCGAGAGGTGGCTGAGGATCAAGTTTAAAACATTTGAGCGTGTGAAAGAAGCGCCTGATTATATTGCAGGTAACGAGGGATATCGTAAGGCATGTTTAAAATGTCATACAACAGGTTACGATGAAACTACAGGAAGATATTCAGAAGAAGGGGTTACCTGTGAGGCTTGTCATGGCGCTGGAGAAGTTTTTGCCTATTTCATGGACATTGGGAAGGCACCTGAAGGCCAAAAGATAGCCAAAGTTGGTACATTTGGGACTCCGTATAATATTTGTGGTCCTTGTCACCATACTCGTAATCATGAGATGCGCCTCAAATTCTTCCAGGAAAGAGGTGGTGATGACGAATGGTTTTTCCCTCAGCATACGACTCCATATAAGACAGGTTTAACTGAAAAAGGTGATGCTTCTAAATCGTTGCCAAAAATTTACTAGAAGAATTTAGGCTGATTCTTCATGAGAAATATAGTGAAATTTATGTTATTACATAGCATATGCTGTTTTTAAGGGGAGGAGGCAAAAAATGAAATTGTTAAAACTGGGCGCGATTTTACTCGCCGCCCCTTTAATGTGGAGTTTGCAGACCGGAAGCGTTCAGGCGCAGTCTGAAGTAGAGCTTAAAGAGATGCAAAAAAAGGCTATGAGCTATTACGATATCTTGTATCCTAATGATACATTGAAAGACTGGTTTGTTACTAATTCAGGCCTTGAAAAAGGAGCTGGTCCATGGCAAAATTTGTACAAACCGGTACCCTTACAGATGTACTGGTTTCCAGTGAGACATTATGTAAAACCTGACGGGACGTATTATGATCAGTTATTGGAAAAATACAAACCAACTGATTGTGTGAAGTGCCATGAAGAAGTAACCCCTGGATTTGTGAATGACTGGAAAGATTCTACTCATGCAAATCCAAAGAAAAACCCAAGGTTTGCAGAAAAGACACAACAAATAGAGAAAATGTTAGGGAGAGAGCTTAAGGAAGTAACCTGTAGTGATTGCCACGGGAAAGACCATAAAGAGCTGCATATGCCCACCCCTGCAACTTGTGGTGAATGTCACCCCCAACAAACAACAGAATTTATGTCAGAATCTGAGCGTGGTCGTCCTAACCACATTGAAGGTCTGGCAGCGAATGTGATTCCACCCTGGTATCCTGAAATGTTTCGTAGAGGATACCCGGCAGGACAGTTTGGCTGCGATCTTTGTCACGCAACAGATCGATGCAACATTTGCCATACGAGACATAAATTTGCAGCGGCTGAAGGTAGAAGACCAGAGGCATGTATGAGTTGTCACATGGGTTTTGATCATCCAGATGCTGAGTCTTATGGCGAATCGAAGATGGGTTATATCTATCATTTGGAAGGCGAGCATTGGGATTGGGAAAAGCCATTAGCAGAGATTGTTCCGGGCAAGGATTATAGAACACCGACATGTCAGTTCTGTCATTTTGATCAGGGAAATGGGAAATTTGCTCATAACCCTGTAACAAAGGGCGTATGGAGAATGGGCACGGTTCCGCCGAAAGGGGTTGATTATAAATCATCATTAAAAGATTATCCTCACGGTATAAATCTTCCTCCTCTGAATTACAGTCTCGATGTGTATTCTCCTGACAATAAAAAGAGAGCGGAACAGTGGGTGGCTGTTTGCAGTAAGTGTCATAGTCCTCGATTTGCTAGATTATATCGTGAAAACTTAAACGATTTCATGTTTGAAATGTGGAGATTACAGGATAGGGCACAAGCAATAGTAGACGACATTGCAGCAAATGATGAATTTGAAGTTCCTATTAAAGAAAGGGATATCTTCCCGCTTGGTGATATACTTGCCGATGCTCTGGGACCTGGGCTATTAGGAGATGCTGTGTATAAGGCATTCAAGACACAAGGTGGAAAGGTGCCTGTAATCGGACCGATTCTCGGCTTGCATGGTTTATTTGCTACGGGAAGAAATAACCCTTCAGAGATTGAAATTACATATGCTGATATGTGGTTTGGCGATAAGGCACACGCCTATAAAGGTGTTGCTCACGGTCAGCAGGACATAGCATGGTGGTATGGCGCTGCTAAAGTTTATCAGAAGATTAATATACTGGAAAGCCAGGCCATTGCCCTTAAGAGAGGAAAGAAGGTCGATCAACTTATTGCAGCAAAGGAAAGAAAAGGTATTGCAGGCATGGTAGGAAGTATTGTTGGAGTTGTCGCAGTCGTAATGATTGGCGCTGCAATGTGGAGAAAGAGACGAGAAAGTCGACACTAAAAAATGTCGTTTTCCATCTTGAATATAAAAAACAAAAAAGGCATCTGGTAACAGATGCCTTTTTTGTTGGTAAATTATTTTAATCGATTTAAATATCGGAGAAGTGTATGTTAAACGATATCAGAAAATATGTTTTGGGTTCATTGCAATTTGGCGCATTTCCTTATGATTTTAAAAGTGAGAGTGAAGCCTACAAGAAATCCAGGGTTGTGATCATGGGAGTGCCTTTTGATGGAACCGCTACATATCAAACGGGAACAAAAATGGGTCCGAGTGCAATATTGAATGCATCTGTGAATGTGGAGCCGTATGATGACGAATTAGGCGAAATATATCCGGTTGGAATTTTTACCGTAGGGACTCTCAATGTAGAGGAAATACACACAGACCCAAAAAAGGTAATTGATGCGGTTTACCACGCCAGTAAATGGATTGTGAAAGATAATAAATTTCTGGTAACATTAGGAGGAGAACATTCTATTTCACAAGGGGCGATAAAGGCATACAAAGAAAAATATAAGAGATTATCAGTTCTTCAACTGGACGCACATCTTGATTTAATGGAACAATTTGGCGGGACACGCTATAGTCATGCTAGTGTATCAAGGAGGGTAGTAGAAGACTTGCGATGCAAAGTAACCAGTTTTGGTGTGAGGGTGGCCTCAAAAGAAGAACATAACTTTTTGAAAAAGAACAAGAGCGAAGTATCGGTGTTTTATGCAAGAGATATCTACGATAACGATTCCTGGCATGAGGAAGCTATAGACACCTTAGAAGACCACGTGTATATTACTTTAGATGTGGATGGTTTGGACCCGTCCATCATGCCCGCAACCGGCACGCCTGTTCCGGGCGGTTTAGGATGGTATCGGGTGGTAGATTTTTTGCGTAAGGTATATAAAGAGAGAAATGTAATAGGATTGGATGTCGTAGAGTTGAAGCCAAATCCTGGGAATGAAGCTCCAAATTTTTTGTCTGCTAACCTTGTGTATAAAAACATAGGGTTTTATAAAAAGTATACTCTTTTATCATAGCTAAAGCTTCATGATAAAGACTAAGGGCGCATACTTTTTCGTTATATTATTTTTAGTACCCCCCTTTGTTTTTGCTGAAACATCTTATGATTTATCTCCGGATTTAAAATTTTCCATAGAAAATCACTTACGGCTTTCGGGGAATACATTGGGGAATAATCTTGATCTGAACAGTGATAAAAGCGATGGTGTTACCTATATGGGATATACTTATGATACGAAATTTAATATTACATACAAAGAATTTTTAACGTCTTTTATAAAACTAGAAAGTAACGGGCCTTTTGACTTTGATGCTCCAATTGTATCTGACAGAAAAATCAATACACTTTTTGGAGAAGTCGATAATTATAGCATGCCTGAGATAATTCCACGGGTTGAAGAATATTGGATAGATTCAGTAGTTCTTAATTTACCGCTAAAATTTAAAATAGGTCAGTACCCGAATCAGTTCGGGAACGGTTATGCCCTTGGAGGATACTATGAGAATTATGGTGCCAGTATTTATAGTACCAATGAGAATTTTCAATGGAGGGTATATTATGCAAAACCCGATATAGAGAATAAAATTATTCTAGGACCTCAAGTACCGCAAGAAAGGGCGTTGGATGTGGAATATGACTCAAACGCCCATTTTATGAGTTTTGATACTATGATCAAATGGGGTGATCATTCATTTCAACCTTATGTAGGATTATTGCACGACACGACACCGAGCACTCGTAGGGTTAATACGTATCCATTTCCGGTAAACGAGGATAATTTAGGAACTATAGGCATTGATACTGATATGAATTTTGATAAGTTAAATGTTGGGTTTGAAGTGGCAAAGAATTTTGGTAACGCAAATGTTCGTGGGGATAGTTCCGATATTATTCATAAAGGTTACATGGCGTATGCTGACGTCTCTTATAGTTTCGAGAAAATCACTCCGAGGTCGAAATTACTTATTAGTTCCGGCAACAAGATGGATAGTAACGACGTGTTAAGCGGCAAATTTACTTCTCATAGTAATAACAGCTTCTCTGTCTATTCTCCAACAAATGCAAACCTCTCAGATACCATTTATCCTGCTGCTTATGGACCCTATTTAGCAACCGGTGGTGGCTATGCCCTGAATTACGGTGTTGCACGGCCCAGTGTTTTTGGTGATACCTATCAACTGAATGATCTTATCTTACCCAATATGGGAGTTGATTTACAGGTAACAGATAAATGGTCAGTATCATTCGATTATTGGTACCTGAGGAGTTTTGAACATGCCGTAGGAATACTTAATAATCGTGCTATCACATTGAGCTCTGATTTGGGTCACGAATTAGATTTTTATAGCAGTTATGATTTAACGAAACACATTTCCTTCAATCTCCTGACGGGTGTATTTTTTCCCGGTAAGTATTATCGTGAAGAGAGGGATGACGGTGATGTTTTAGGGCTGGCGTCATCTCCGCGGTATGATGGTGATGCGGACCCGGCTTATCAAATTGAGTTAGCTACGGAGATTACATTTTGAATCATAGAAACTGTAAAGCGTTAATCATAAACAGGGTATATTTGATAATATTTATTGTGTGGTTGGGGTTTATTTATAGCGTATACGCATCTGATATAGTTATTTCTCAATCGAAGACCTATAATACAAATGAAGATAAGTCAGTACTTAATGTATATACCTGGGTGGATTTTATTGATCCTGAGATTTTTTTGGACTTTGAAAAGGAATTCCATGTTAAAGTCCATATTGATTATTATGATGACGAAGAGTTAATGTTTTCAACAATTCAGTCTGGGTCAGGTCGATATGATGTTGTTTTCCCAAGTGATTCTTTAACAGACGTCATGTTAAAATCAGGTTTATTATCGAAACTCAATATACGTCGCATTCCTAATATACGCTATCTGAGAGATAAATTCAGGGTAATTACTAAAAGAAAGTGGATGGGGTGTAGTGTCCCAATTGATTGGGGAGTTACCGGTATTGCATATAACACAAAATACGTTACAGAATCTGTCGATAGCTGGGATACTTTTTGGAGGACAAAATACAAAGATAAAATGGCTCTTTTGAATAACAGCTACGATGTAATAACGGTGGGGCAAAAAAGATTGGGTTATTCTTTAAATCCTGCTAACCCCTCAGATATAATTGAGTCGATGAAGGTATTAAAGGTACTAAAACCTTTGCTTCAAGAAGAAGGATTTATGTCCTATAGTAAAATTATAGAAAAGTTGAAAAGCGAAGAGTTATGGATTGCCCAGTGTTACAATGGTGATGCGGCATTAGTCAACGAGGAGAACGATGCCATAAAATTTGTCATACCAAAAGAGGGAACTGGTTTCTGGACGGATAATATAGCAGTCCCCATTGGTGCAAAACAGAAACAACTTGCAGAAAACTTTATTAATTTCATGTTACGTCCCGAAATTAGCGCCAGGCACACTAATTATTGTTATTATGCCAATTGTAATAAAAAAGCAGGACTTATTGTTAAGAAAGAGATATTGAGAAATCCGTATGTCTATATAGATAAAAAAGAAATAGATAGACTGGGATTGTATGAAATCTTGAATCCTGATGTTCAAAAAAGATTTAACGAATGCTGGGCAGAACTCGTGAAATATTAAATTAATATAAAAGGGACTGAAAAATTATGAAGCTGACCAAAAATAAAATACCGTTGTTTGTAGTGTTTGGGTTATCCTTTATTATAGGACTCATATTTCTCATTATGCCATTTACCTCACAGATGCCTGACGGTCTTGAAAAGGTGTCAAAGGATACGGTGGGATTTATCAAAAAAGATGACTTCAAACCTTCTGTGGATGCTCTTCTGCCTGGCTATACGGTACCTGGTATAAAACACAAATTTGATACCAAGCGATACGCAGGTATTATTGGTATGTTTGTAGTGTTTGGGATAACGGTATTCATAGGATATTTACTGAAAAAGAGACGCAAAAAATTATAGATTTTAATTGTCCAGTTGTAGCGATTGATTAAAAGGCATAACAATTGTCTGATTTGTTTTGTTAGCACGATAATATAACAAACTTCAAGTACGGTTCTACGGCGTGAACTCCATCGGTGGGATAATCTACGCCTTGTGATGAAACATCGATGAGCTTGTATGTTTTTTGCGTGAAATCTTTTACCCGTGACAATAATTGGAAAAATTTCGAGAAGTTTATTTTTGCGATATTGGTGGAAAAGGCAAGAATTCCATCTTCATGAAGGATGTCGAGTCCAGCCGCGATTAATCTGGGAATGTCTTTTTCCACGGTGAATACCGTTGTCTTGCTCGTAGAAAAACTGGGGGGGTCAATAATAATCACATCAAACGTCCGTCCCTTTTTTTGAAACCTTCGTAACCACTCCCATACATCTCCCACGATAAATTCGTGATTGTTTACATCAAGTTGATTTAGCAAAAAATTCTTTTTGCTCCATTCTACTGCCTTCTTTGACAGGTCTATATTGGTTGTCCTGGTAGCGCCTCCTATTTTTGCGTAAATCGAGAAGGAAGATGTATAGCAGAAACAATTTAATATTTCTTTGTTATTTGCTAATGCTTGTATCTTTTTCCGATTATCCCTTTGATCCAGAAACAGGCCTGTTCCGCCACCCTCAAGAAACGATATATTGAATTTTATGCCATTTTCCAGCACAACAAAATTTCTGGGAATTTCTTTTCCTGAAACTAAATGAGTTTTAATATCTTCACTCTTTAATCGTAGCTTTTCTGTAATACTTTCTGGCGACAAGATATCGTTAAGGCCAGTGTAAATCCTATCCTTCGATTGCTTTTCGTACGGTTTGAAATATTGTACGAGAAGGTTTTTCCCGTAGACGTCAATTGTCGCTTCTGGTAAGTCATCGCCGTATGAGTTTGCCAGACGGTATACGTTTGTGGTGGTCAGGTTTATATGTTTTTTCCGCAGTGACCACGCCTTACAAATGATTTTGTGTAAGGATTTAGGATCGGCATTATGCATAAAAGATTTTATCTGAGATTAGTATGTACAAAGATTGGTGAATGCTTGTTTATTCCTGGAACACTTCCACTCTATTTCTACCCTTTGTTATTGCAGATGAGAGTGCTAATTCCACGGAATGGATTAACTCTTCAGGTGAATGTCCTTTAAATTCGGAAGCTCCCATACTTATCGTTATCCTGCCCTTTGGCTGAACCTCTTCGTAAAGGAATGGATAATCATGGACCATTGAAACAAATCTCTTTGCCAGAATTAAGCCTGAAGAAAGAAACGTATTCGTCAATATTATTGCAAAGGAATCGATACCATGTCTTACAAGCACATCAGAACCCCTTATATTTTTTCTGATGATCTCGGCAGTCTTCTTCAAGATAAGATTGCCGTAATGTTCCCCTTTTTTATTAACATAGTGTCCAAATTGATCCACATCAAGGATCAACAGGACGAGTGGCAAGTTATATCTTGTTGACCTCCGTATCTCTTGAGCAAGCCTGATTTGAAAATATCTGTAATTAAAGACTCCTGTTAGCTCGTCGATTAGTCCTGCCTTCTTTGGATATAAGACCTCGATGTTCCTCAAATGATTTACAATCTCTTTCGAAATAATGGCATCTTTACACAATACCATTTCTATTTGTCCTACAACTTCAAGCCTCTCATCCGGTGAAAGGTTTGTGGATGTTATGGCAAAGATAGGTATATCTCTCAAAGCGGGGTTTTCCCGATATTCTTTGATTATCTTGAACCCTCCTTCAGGTATATTTAAATCAATAATCATT
>JACRII010000180.1 GCA_016235875.1 Planctomycetota bacterium | reverse complement strand
ATTGGTAAATTGTTCCACCGTTAACCCGCTTAGCCGAAATAACATCTTGGGTCTTTTAGAAATCTTTTTAAATCGTAGCATACTTTTCCTCCTTTATGTAATAGTATGCCATAACCATTTTAATTATGCAATAATTCTATTGAAATAAACCAACCGACAGACTACTGGATTTAGGCGGTATCGGTTCATTACTCCAGGCAATTTCCCAAAAACACCCTTCAGTTAATAGCCTGGAAAAAGTTTGTCTGAAATATGATTTTCAAATCATCAAATTGTGTTTGACACATCACTGAAAAATGTGGTAATTTAACTTTTACAATTTGTAAATTATTTAAATCTCCATAAACGTTGAAAGGTGAGTCAATTATGCCGGTAAAAAAATACTTATTCTTAATGTGTACTCCAATCGCAGTCGGCATATTTTGTTCCTGGGCATCATGGGCATCTTCTCCAACTAACCAAAAGCCCGTGCGGTTACACTTTACAAACAAATTAATTGAAACCGATGGACAACGAGATGCATCGGCCAGTACTGGGAAGATAGTCGGCAAGGTCGCCAACACCGACGGGTTACCATTGTCCGATATAACGGTAAGCATCCAGCCAATAACAGAGGGAATGATTTACGGGTCTAGCTTTGAAGATGTGGCTACTACCGATAAAAAAGGAAAATTTAAAATAACCGGATTAACCGCTGGTGAATATATTGTCAGGGCTACCCCCTCATCCGATGAATTTTACCTACCTAACGACAAATTCAATATAACAATAAAATCAAAAAAGACCAGGAATGTTAAAATAAAACTCTCTGCCGCATCTCATACTAGCTCCGAATATGTTGGAAGTACGGTATGTTTGGGTTGCCATCCCCAAGAAAAGGATTGGGAAGACACAGCCCACGCAAAGACCATAAGTAATCCAACGTCAGAAACCGTTGTAGCCCCTTTTAATGGAGTCATTATTACCACGAGTGACAGCAAAGTGAAATTTAAACCTTTTGTAGAAAATAATGAATTTAAAGTTACATTCTATGATTTAACTGATGAGTCAATTTCCGTCACATATACCATAGCCAGAACCCATGGAGGTGTAGCATTAGTAGGGAAACAAAGATACCAGGTGAAGATTGGAAACAGCCATTACATCTTGCCCATCCAGTATAATAACCGGAATGTTGATGAGAACAATCCTAATGCTGCATGGGTCTCTTACAATCCAGGCAATTGGTATAACAGCGACAATACCTTAATAGCTACGGACGAAAACACGCCTCCTAATAAAAACAAATCCTTTGAGCAAAATTGTGAAGGCTGTCATGTAACAGGTTTAGGTATCACGCGCAATGCTGACGGAGAATTTGTATCCAGTTCTCAAGAGCTGGGCATTTCCTGTGAAAGTTGTCATGGGCCTGGTGGACTTCATGTATCTGAAGGTGGCGGAAAGGCTCGGCACATCGTCAATCCTGAATTCCTGGCCACAGACCGGGGCAATGAAGTCTGCGGCCAGTGCCATATCCGTGTAAAAAACAAGACAGGCGAAAGTGGGGCAAACTTTGAGACAGAATATCCCTGTATCATTAATGCCGAAGAGATTACACCATTTATACCAGGCAAGGTATTGGCAAATTATATTGAAGAAACAGGTTCGGATGGCAAGCCCACGGCCAGTTATTGGAACGATAACGATACTACTACTCTGGGTGAAAATGCATCTGAGAATAACCATTCTCAAAAACACCGCCAGCAATATCAGGATTTTGTCAAAAGCCACCATTACAATAATGTGGGGCATAAATGCTATACCTGCCACGAAACCCATGGTACGGGTGTAAAAGGAACTGCCCAATTACTTCGGCAGAGTGACAATAATAAGATATGTATTACCTGCCATGGTGACCTTGCAAAGGCTGCTAAAAAGGACAACGAGTTACAAAACAAACATGCAAAACACCTCTATAGTTCATCCGATGTTGGGGGCAGCCTCTGTACGGGTTGTCATATGGCCAAGACAGCCAAGAGCGCAGTGGATAATGATATTTCTTCTCATGTCTTTGACATTATAAAACCATACACCAGCAAGGCTATGGCTGATGCCAACACTGCGGCAGGTACGACAAATAGCCCAACCACCGTTATTACCAACTCCTGTTACGGCTGCCACTCAGACGAGGATACCGACTACAGCGTGGAGCGATGGAATGAATGGGAAAAAGAAGACTCTTAAAGCAAAACAAGATATTCATATCGATTATTGCCGTTCTCTTTATCCTCTTTGGATTCACCCTTTACTTCGGTAGTAATCAGATATACGAGAAAGAGGCACAATGGCAACACGGGAATACTGTTGCACGGCTGCTTTCTGGCAAGGAGATTATCGAGAAATATTTTGCTGAGTTCAGACACAATCTGTTCTTTCTCAGAGATCTTCCAAGTACCATAGGTTCTGTTGATAGTAATTTTGAATCCACTCCCTATAAAAATGAAACTGCGGAGATATTCCACAGCTTTGCAAAGGCTTTCCGACAGTACGCACAGATCGGAATTATCAATTCTTCAGGATGGGAAATACTCAGGGTAGATAATAAACATGATGGTACCAGTTTAATAGTATCTGATTCCAATCTAAAGAACAAAGAGTACCAAAATTATTTTCAAGAAACCATACAATTAGATAAGGATAGGATCTATGCCTCGCCAATACATTTGAATCTTGAACAAAGAAATGCAGACACCTCCAACGTTCCCATAGTAAGACTGGCAACTCCCCTATTCAACTCTAAAAACGAAAAAAAGGGAATTTTAACATTAGATTTATATATCTCAAAAGTTCTTAAACTCCTCCCTGAAAATATGTTTATACAAACCGAGGAAGGAAATATACTATCATTAAAACCAGACGGGACTATTAACTTTTATAAATCAAACTACGTTTTTCAGGATAGTTCCGGCTGGCTGCATCTTTCAGAAGTAGAAACAATCCACTATTCTAACGTGGAATTTCTTCCTGGCAGAAGATTCGTCATAGCCATACACCACAGCCACCCTATGTTGAAAGCCGCATTGCAGAAACTCATGCTCTTATCAGTAATACTCCTTGCCTCATTTCTTTGCCTCATATTGATTATCGGTTACTTAAACGTCGTGAGATTCAGAGAACTGATAGGTGCGCAAAAGGCCATTATATTTTCGTTAGTGGAACTTACTGAAAGAAGAGACCCGGAAACAGGACGTCACCTGGAGAGAACAAAAAACTATACGGTAGCGCTGACGGAACAGTTGCGAAGGAATAAAAAGTACCGGAAACGTATCACTACTGAATTTATTGAAGATATTTCCGATGCGGCGCCTTTACATGATGTAGGAAAGGTGGGGATACGGGATTCCATCTTGTTGAAAGAATCGAAGCTGACTCGCGAAGAATACGAAGAGATGAAGGAGCATGTTCGTATCGGAAAACAGGTACTTCAGGATGCTATTGATAAATTCAAGCTGAAGCAGCCATTCCTTTTTCTCGGCAGAAACATTTGTGCATATCACCATGAAAAATATGATGGGAAAGGGTATCTGGAAGGTTTAAAAGGCCAGGAAATCCCCTTAGAGGCACGAATCTTTGCCTTGTGCGACGTATACGATGCGATCAGATCAAAAAGGTCTTATAAAGGCGCATTGACACACGAAGAGGCAGTCGAGAGGATCAAGTCAGATAGTGGCAAGCAGTTTGACCCTGATATTGTGGATGCCTTCCTGAAAACAGAAAAGAAGTTCGCACAAATATGCAACACTAAATAAATTTGCAAATT
>JACRII010000179.1 GCA_016235875.1 Planctomycetota bacterium | reverse complement strand
GCAGAGGCTCCACGTTCCTTTTGTAATTCATGCACCAATCCACTGGCATTGATAACATATTGACTTAATTTAACAATCCTGTCAGCGCCTGCCTTAACATGAATCTTTTCCGTAATAATTGTGTAAATAAAAAAGATTGTTGCAATAGATGGAAGTAGTCCAAATATTACAATTTTTTGACCGATGTTTAACTTCATGCTTTTTCTCCTTTTTCAAGTATCCTGCTAACCTGCTCCTTTGCACCCACCTTAGACAAGCGTGGAAAAGAACAATCATCCTTAATTTCGATACTGGAGAGACTGTGCAATTCTCCTTTTAACAGGATCAACTTATTAATCTCATTCAGTATCTCATTCGAGGTTTTTTCTAATGACTTAAAATTAGAGTTTTTAGTATAAGCCATTTCTACCACTGCCTGAATCTTGTCCAGGAAAATACCAATAGATTCATGCATACTTTTCGAAGCCCTGGCGACAAATACCTTGTAACCACTCAAAACTACCTGAAGTTCTTCGAGTTTTTTGTTCAATTCTGCAACCGCCGTGTCCAACTCCGTTGTGTTTGACATACTTCCCTGCCTCCCGGTAAAAGTGTTTGAAGAAATAAATGTTCAGGAATTTCAAACTATTGTTCCTCCCCCTTCGTTCGACTGAGCGTTCGTCTGAGCTCACGCCGAAGACTCACGACGAAGTCAAGGGAGGGATTATCTTTAATTCAATGTTCTCTGAGTTTATCTGCGTTAATCTGTGTCCCAATGCAGAATTTAGATTTCATGTTTTTGTGGAAACCGCAATCTTACCCCTTCCACAGTTTAAGAAGGGAGATATATTCATTGTATCCCGTGGGTTTATCATAATCATAAAGAGGCGCCTTTTTCCCCCTTTTATTCCTCACATCTGATGCAGTTGTATGCTTGCGTGAATGGCCAGACGCATTCAATCTTTTCATTATCCTTCCGATGGTAGAACAGGAGATAGATACCCCTTCATTCTTAAGCTGTGTCAAAATATCACTATTACTCCAGGCAGGGTATATTCCCTTGAGTAGCTCTATACGGTTTATTACGTGGAGGGGGGTGGTTGGTTCCCTCAAGTTTTTCGGTCTTCGGTTCTTTTTGTCGTCTTCAAGGGATGAGAGGTTCTGGGGATCATAACGCCTTTTCCACCGATAGAAGGTATCGGGTGAGATGCCGAAATGGCGACAGGTAAGCCTTGCGTTTTTCCCGTGTTTCTCATAATGGTCAAACCATTCGAGCTTCTGCTTTACATCTTCTGATATGTCGGATTGACTTTGACATGAATCACCATTATTGATCATAGTAAATCTGTCTTTCCATAATAGATGGTGTTTTTATATGCTTAAACATTTTAAAATTATTTGCGATTTATCAAAGTGTACGGCATCTATTCGGAGAAATGGATATTATTATAATCGGAATATTTTGAAAATACATAATGTATTTTTTTATAAATATCGCCTTTGATTGTTGTATGTGTTCTGATACTCGCTACTTATAGTATAATAATTAACTATGTGTCCCGTATCTATCAGACCATAAATTTAGCCATATTACTATTACCCACCCCTTATATCCCATAAGCGTTAACTTAAGAAGTTAATTCAATTTAAATGCAATTAAATATCGAATATCGAACAGAAAATGTCGAATTATTAAGTTTTTTTCCTTCGAAATTCAATATTCCTTGTTCTGCATTCGATATTTTACTCTAAAATGCTATAGTTCTTTCTTAAGTTAACGCTTATGCCCCTAAATCCCCTCCCTCCCCCTTTCTCCCCCTCACGGAGGGGGACAGGGGGAGGGAATAAGTGCGGGTGACATATTTCCATGCACTTGCTTGACACACAAGAGACCAAACTGTTATATTCTTATGTTACGATGCCGAAAATTCTCGTAAAAGACTTTAATCTCGAACACACCCTCTTGTGCGGACAACTCTTCCGGGCGTCCCGCGTAGAAGACTGGTATTATATTACAGTGAGAGATCGCATCTTTAGAGTCCGCCAGTCCGCCGGCTATTTAGAATTTCAAGGAGTTGACAGGAAATTTCTCATTTATTATTTTGCCCTGGACGAACCGTATCCAATTATCCTGAAACAGATAGAGAATGACCCGCACATCCGGAAGGCTATCAAAAAATATTATGGCATGCGTGTTGTGCGGCAGGATCCGTGGGAATGTTTAATATCTTTTCTCTGCTCCTCAGCGGCAAATATACCAAAGATAAAATTAAATCTCGAAATGCTTGCGCAATTTTTTGGGAAAAGGATCGAATTGAACGGATATGAGTGGTATTCGTTTCCGAATCCTGGCGAGTTAAATCACTACGAAAAGATCGTGCAGGCAAAGACGGGATTTCGGGCAAAATATCTGAAAGCAGCCAACGACCTCGTTACTGAAGCCTTTTTAGCGTCATTAAAAAAACTTCCTTATCAGGAGGCAAAGAAGGCGCTGAAGCAAATCCCCGGCGTGGGAGATAAGATCGCCGATTGTATTCTTCTATTTTCGTTGGGTTTTACCGAGGCATTTCCCATTGATACGTGGATCAAGAAAATTCTTCAAAAACTGTATTTTAAAAATCAGATTGTGTCAAATCGGGAATTGCAGGATTTTGGCCCAAAATATTTTGGGAGGTATGCGGGATATGCGCAGCAATTTCTCTACATGCTTGCAAGAGAGTCGGTAACAGGTAACCACAGAGACGCCGAGTAGGCAAGGGGGAGTTTCACCCCCAAGCCTCTCACAGAACCGTACGTGACAGTCTCCCGTCATACGGCTCGTGTTATTCTTGATACGCTTCAACAGTATCCCATTTTCCAGTGATAAAACAACTCTGG
>JACRII010000027.1 GCA_016235875.1 Planctomycetota bacterium | reverse complement strand
GTATATAAACTACAAATAAAGGAAAAATCACTTGCAATGGATAAAACTCCGATTAATATGTGGGAAAAATCGAGCAAGACAGTCCTTCAGATAAAGACTTTTAATCATCGTATGTAAAATGCCAAAAATGCCAGGAAAAACGCATATCAAACCAGTCAGTAAGGCTAAACAAAAAACGGCGCATACGTATAATCTCCCCGAAAATCCCATCGAATTCTACATCTCCGAGGAAACATCTGCCTATGAAAAAGAAAGACCTTTTACCATTTATTACGACGACCCTGCACATCCAGTAAAACTGCTCAAAGGCGATTGTATTACAATATTGAATCAGGCGCGGGAAAACAGCGTTGACATGATTTTCAGTGCAAGAATTTAATTATCGAGATAAACGAATGATTCAAATAACATCGAAAAATCCAAATCTAATAACAGAAATTTGTACCCTTTGTAAATCTGAGGTAAAGGGGGCATTATCTTCTCATTTTAAAGAATCTCACAGTATAAAGTTGTTTGAAAAATCTATTTTAACAGATGTAAACAACGGTAGTTGAGGCAAAGTTTTAATGGAGAAAGAAGAGAAATTGACTTGGAAAGATGTTGTGAAAAATGCCTTACTGGAATTAGGTGGTCAAGGACATCTTTCTGAAATTAATAGAATAGTTGAAGGACATCCCAAAACCAGTAAAAATCCAACTTGGCAAGATACTATTAGGAGAGTTGTAAGACAATACAAAATTTTTGAACCTATACCACCTGTAAGAAGTGGCATCTACAAGCTTGTTGAAGAAGTTTTAACAACACCTGAAGCACAAAGTTTTGCTAAAGAATCAGAAATTAATCATGGAATTGCACAAGGAATGTTAGTAACACTTGGGAGACTGTATGGATACGAAACTTATGCACCTCCACATGACCAGACTATCAGAAGTTTTCAAGGAAAACCATTAAGAGATTTTGTGAGTATAAAAGATTGCACAGATATTTTCGAAGGACCTAATTTATCAAAAATTAGAGAGATAGATTCCTTATGGTTTGATGAAGATGATTATGGATTATTTCCAGTGTATGCCTTTGAAATAGAAGAAACGACAGGTGTTAAAAATGGATTAGACAGGATTTTGAAAATTCCGCAAAGGTTTCGTAAGTTAAAAAATTTCAAATCCTTTATAATTGCACCTACTGAGAAGGAAAAGGGGCTTTTTGATAAATATGTTAATCAGACCCCATTTAGAGACTTTAAAGAAGAATTCGTCTTTAGATTTTACAACGAATTAGAATCGCTCTATAACTCAGCTTTGACCCATAGCGAACAACGCCAAAAATTTGGTATTATCGAAAAGAGGTAAAAATATGACAAACGTGATAATTGATTCTAAATATTATCGAGAAAAATTTGACGATTGGCTTGCTGGTGGAAAAGTTGATTATAAGAAAAGGACATACTACTGGTCTGCAAGAGCAAGCTGTTTCGGTTGGGAAATCGAACCAATGAAAGAGAAGGATTGGTATGACCTTTCAGAAAAAGAACTTAAAAAAATTATTAAATTGATTGAAGAATGTATCTATAAACATAAGACAAACTATACCTGCTAAGCAACCGTAGGATGGGTGAGGCAATAGCGCGCCCATCGCAAAATTACTGATGGGTTCATTTCATTTAACCCATCCTACATGTTCATAATAAAAGACGCATACCAAGAATCTTCAAAGCTTTTAAACAAATATGTTCAATATAAAACCTTCAAACGATTGCGTAAAATCCTCACAGGAAATCAAACAGTGGTACGAAAAAAATTACCATTCACTTTCGCTGAATGGGCTGTGGTTAAAAGGGGGAGAGTTCAATACCATGGACCCAGCCTTGTTTCCTCAGGCAGAGCTGCGATTCCTGGTCTGCCGGTTATCTACATACCGTGACGTATCACCATCCATCTCTCACGGATTGGTAGCTCAGATTGCCCAGGAAGTTGAAGGCGTTTTTACCGATTTTGCCTTCCTGCCGCCGCCCAAAGATACGGAAGTAATGACCACCTCAAAAATTCCCCTCTGGGTAGGCACAACCACGAAAGAACCCCCGTGCTCATTTGATGTGCTGGGTATAAGCAACTCCGTGGTGCTTGAGTTGCTGAACCTGCCAAAACTCCTGCATTTTTCAGGTATTCCACTCTTCAAAAACGAACGCATGATGCGCCAGGAAATTCCCATCGTTGTGCTTGGGGGAGCCAGCGCGGCAGTCACGTCAGTCTTGCATGGACCGATAAAAGGGCAAGGGTTTGGAAATAGCTATGGGCTTGTGGATGCTGTGCTTATTGGAGAAGGGGAATTTTCTATCAAACAATTTTTGGAGGTTGTAAAAAAAGGGAAGTCCGCTGGTTTGACAAAGGCAGAAATTTTAAATGCCTGTCATGGAAAGGTGGATGGATTCTATGAACCCGATAAATACGAACACCAATATAAAGTAGTCGTAAAAAAGCCAGAAAAGGCAGGAAAAACAAGTAGTCAACAAGATGAACCCCTCATGAACCTCCGTCTTACGAAAAAGTCAGTCCTTGATGAGGGTCAAGGAGATGAAAATACCCCCCCTCTGTCCCCCCCTTCGCAAGGGGGGGAAGGGGGGGTGGAAAATCCATTTACAGGTGAGGAAGTTTTGGTAGAAATTGCACCAACAGAACCATACGTGTCATTTCCCGTAAAAAGCGCAATTGTATACGATCTTGATCAGGCAAGAACCATGGAATCAGGTCCTGTATGGTATGAAGAAGAAAGCCTGGGTACTGGAAGCTTGCAAATCAGTAACGGATGCCCCTGCTTCTGTGCCTTCTGCGCCGAAAGCTGGGAGAGGAAACCTTATCGGGAACGGTCATTATCAAAACTCCTGGAAGCGCTGAGATCGGCAAAGGCGCATCAGGGACTCGATACCATCAACTTCCTGAGTTTTAATTTTAATACCCATGCGGAACTATATTCCATGATCTTGTCCTTTTATGAGGAAATGGCTAACGTCAGCCTGAAAAGTCAGCGGTTTGATCTGTTATCCGCCGACCAATTTCTTGCGGAAGTCCAGCAAATAATCGGGAAGACAACGGTAAGCTGCGGGATGGAGGGTATCAGTGAGCGGCTGCGCCGCTGCCTGCACAAAAATCTTACGGAAGAACAAATCTATAAGGCCTGTGAATTCCTGTTTGAAAGGGGAATTCGGGAACTCAAGATTTTTTTAATCGGTACGGGATTGGAACAAGCGGAAGACTTCGGGGAATTTGGAAGATTTGTAGAACGCCTTGCAGATCTGAAAAGTATGTCCGATAGCAAAGTACGCATCATTTTTAGCCTGACTCCGCTGTATTACCCGCCGCATACCCCTTTACAATATCACGCTTGTATTACAGCTATCGAAGACAATAAGAAGTTAAAAAGGGAAATCGAACGTATCTGTAAACTCAACGGTATGGAATTCCGGGAAAGCGCTTCGTATGAAGAAACATGGCTGATGCAATTATTCGCCATGGGTGATAGACGCCTTACTCCGGCCCTTATCCGTTCATCGATTACCGACGGGTTTGTGTATTACAACACTGTACCCAAACAGGTACTCAAGAACTGGCGTACCTATTTATCAGAATTGGTACTGTCTGAAGAGAATTATTTTAGGGAAAAGGGAAAAGAACAAGTCTTTCCATGGGATGATGTCGATATGGGCATTTCAAAGAAATTTCTGTGGGAAGAATATGAGCGTTCAATCCATTTTACAGAGCGTGAGTATTGTCTGGGTCGCCCCTCGATAGACGCCCAATGTCTTGGTTGTGGGGCATGTCCGACGGCCACGCATATAAAAAAGATTACACAACACAAGATTTCTCAACCCTTTCTTCTGGAAGAACTCCAGAAAATTGCCAATGGTAAACGAAATCTCATCACATTGCGTGTGGTTGTCGAAATCGAACCTACGATGCGTTTGGCGCCAAAACGGCTTATTGGAGTTGCCATCGCACGCGCTCTCATGCTGGCAATGCCTGAGATTGTTCCGTACTACTCTTCATTATCTGGACATCTGAGTGATTTTACCGGAGACAAAGCTACTGCAGATTTCACGTATGGTATAAATGTTTATCATCTTGCATTTTTATCGAAGGATAGATTAAAAGAATTATTAAATAACGAAGTCCTCTCTGAAAAACTTAATACTATACAAGGATATTGCCAGGGCTTCAGAATTAAGGAATTTGTTGTAAATCCAGGCGATATACTTGATGTGAAATATATGCTCTACAAGATGTATTTTAACAAAAACTTCACTGCATCTTTTATAGAACAAAAATTGGGAGAATATCTTCATGCCAACTATGTCAAGCATACGCTATTAAAAAGACACGGCGATACGATATTCAAGGTAGACACGAAAAGCAAAAAAAATGCTATGGTTCTTTATGCAAGAATTAATAATTTAAACCGGATGAAAGAACCAGATGCTGAGTTTTCCATTTTAATGGCTGTTGCAAGGCGTTTCGATATCCAAACATTTCTGGAGACTTGTTATGGATTCGAGAGGAGACGCGAGGTCGTTTGTACGAAGATAGAAGCTTTGGGATACTACGGAAAAAATCCAGTTTTACAAAAAAATGTAAGATGTGCTTCATGCACTGATTATGTCAATGAAACATTTCTCGTTGGTCAACCTTTAGGTGAAAACCAATGCCTTATTTGTACTATTGACAGGGATGAGAATTTAATCCCATAACAATGCTTCCCTGAATCACCCCTTTGGTAAAGTGACTGAAGTATTTTTCAGGTAAAAGTAATGATACAAATATTTGGTTTTTCAAATCTATTTATGGTATAGTAAATTTAATTATTCTGATAAGTTATATACAGAAATCAGGCATGCATACGGTTAATTTCGCACTGTGTCAATAAATTTACAGCTTAGAATAAGCGAGGTGGTTAAGATGCGAAAGATAGTAATCGCCGTTTTATGGTTGATCGTTTTCATCGGGTGTTCCTCAACATCAAAAAAAACAGTCGATACGAAAGGTGTTCCAACAACCTTGCTTGGATTGCTGCCAAAGCCTGCCGAAGAGAAACCAATAGAAGAAACACCCCCTGAAAAGGTACCGAGCTTTGAACAAAATAGGGCATACAAAGATACAGACGGTTTCCCTGATTATATTATAGGGGTTGGAGACCTCCTTACCATATCCATGTTGCGGGCAGGCTTACAGGAATCTGTAGATATCAGGGTACCGCCCAACGGCAAGATATCTTTTTCCTTTTTGGATAATATACCAGTAATTGGACGAACTACAGGGGAAGTGAGTGAGGGAATGGCAAAATTATTGGAGGCCTTTGTTAAAAGACCGAGAATTACTGTGATTGTAAAAGAGTATTACAGCAAAAAGGCATTTCTTTTAGGGGAAATTGCCAGGATTGAAGGATTGCCACAATCGGGTCCGGGTGTATATCCTTTAAAAGGCAAAACAACACTTCTAAGCACTTTAATATCCATCGGGGGGCATACGCCAAAGGCTGATCTTAGTCGGGTCGAATTAACCAGGGGAGGGAAAATTTATTATATCAATCTATACAAAATGCTGACCCAGGGCGGAGAAGGTATGGATATAATTCTCGAAAATGGAGATCGGGTAGTTGTTCCTGAACTTCCCACCTTCAGAGAGGAGAAACTGGTAACCAATAGAGTTTACGTCTTAGGAGAAGTAAGTACTCCAGGTCTCCTTGAAGTAAAAACAGATATTACTATGCTAGAGGCGATCTCAAAGGCAGGTGGAGTGAAATTAACTGCTGCGAAGAGCAAGGCACGGATTGTACGCGGCGATATAAGAAACCCGGAAGTAATACCTATCGATCTTAAAAAACTCATTGACAAATCAGACCTTAGTCTGAACGTAAAACTGCAAAATGGAGATGTTATATACGTACCCACATCATTCCTGGGAAAATTTAGCAGTTCCTTTACCCAGGTACTGCCCATCCTCAATGCATTTACGTATCCAGCCATTTACAGAGATCTCTACACGACAGGGGGAATTGGTGTCCTGGATACTGGTGCACGTCCAACAGGTGGGGCAGCTGGTGGTAAAGGGGTGACAACAGAAACTCTCTTGAGCAGGTAATAAAGATGGCCCAGTATGAACTTAATTTAAGAGATTATCTACGAGTCCTTCGTAAAAGGAAACTCATCGTTATTTTTGCAGCCGTTTCACTGGGATTTTTTAGCTTTTTCTTTGCCACCCTGCAAAAACCCATTCCGCTTTATAGAGCCGAATCAAGCGTCAGGGTAGAACAAAGTACTACCGCAACAGGCATGTACATCGAAAGCCTCAATTACGGGGAAACCAGCAATCTCGATACACAATCGGCAATTATTAAAAGTATACCGATTATGGAATTTGTGGCAAAAAGGATGGGATTAATCGATGAAAAACTAACACCCGAAGAAATCCGAAAGGAGGCTCGATATATCAATCGTGTATTGGGTATAAGGAATCAAGTTAGTACATCGTTAGAAGGCTATACCAATATCATTAACATAGAAGTGGTGGACAGTGACCCGAAGTTTGCCCAGCGGCTGGCCAATACTACAGCAGCAGTGTATAAAGAACAAAACACATTGGAAAAAAATAAACGAATCATTGAGGCAAAAAAATACATAGAAAATCAACTGGTGGTGGTTGAAGATAAGCTCAAGGTTGCGCAGGAAAATCTTCGTGCGTTCAGAGAAAAAAACAGGCTTGTAACTATCGAGAGTGAGACTGGCGAAACGCTTCATTTGCTGAACGAATCCGAGAAAGAATACGCATACGCAAAACAAGAAAAGGCAGAGATTGAATCCTTAATCAATGAATTAAAGAACCAGAAGCTACTGCCAAAAGAATCGGTGGAAGGCTTTTATGCTGAAAAGGTCGGCCCTATTTTTTCCAGTTTAAATACGAAATTGGTAGATTTATACGCTCAAAGAGATTTGTTGTTACTTGATTATAATACAAATCACCCGGAGATTCAAAGGATGGATGTTCAAATTGATAAGGTGATTTCAAACATGATAAACCACCTCAATGATCAGGTAAAAAGGCTTGTCGAAAGAGAACAATTTCTTTCTGATCAGATTGTGAAAATGAAGGATAAATTCAACGTACTTCCCCGTTTAGGATTCGAACTTGAACGAATAGAACATGAATTAGATACAAATAAAAATCTTTACACCAGCCTCAAAGAAAAACACCAGGAGGTTCTTATAAGCGATGCAGAGAAGATAGAGGAAGTCTCCATCGTACGCCCTGCCCTTGAGCCTCGTTCGCCGATAAATCCCCCCACCACTATGAGAACGGCGGCAATTGGCACAATAGTAGGCCTAATTCTGGGTCTTGTAATAGCCTTCATCTTTGAAACAATGGATACCTCAATTGGTACGATAGAAGATGTTGAGGGCTTTTTGGGGGTGCCGGTACTGGGAGTAATTCCTTTTATACGTCCAGAAGAGGTTGAAGAAACACTGGTCTCAAGGGAAGGCATGGGCGAGGGGGGCGCAATACCAGAACGGTATACTCGTTTAATTACGCACTTTGCCCCCAAATCTACAGTGGCGGAAAGTTTCCGTAGTTTACGTACAGGGGTTAAATTTTTATGCCTGGAAAAAGGGGTAAAAACCCTGCTTTTCAGCAGCGCTACTGCCGGTGAAGGTAAATCTACGGCGGCAGTTAATCTGGCAATCACCTTCGCCCAGATTGGAAGCAAGACACTCTTGGTCGATGTAGACCTGAGAAAACCTGTTGTTGCCCGGTTTTTTGGGATTGAACGGGAACCCGGGCTGAGCGACGTTATCCTGGGAAATTACGAATGGAAGGAAACCGTGCGAACGGTAACTGATCTCATGATGGGAAAGCTGACTATGGAAGAAATAATGCTTACGCCTGGATTTGACAATCTCAATATTATTACCAGCGGGAATATTCCGCCAAACCCTTCAGAAATTATAAACTCACAGCGGATGACAGAGTTTATCGGTCAGGTAAAGGCCGCTTACGATGTCGTCATATTTGATACCACACCCATTTTACCGGCAACTGATGCAACAATCCTGGGGTC